>JAUYCD010000193.1 GCA_030692375.1 Candidatus Latescibacter sp.
ACATCTTCAAAGTTACCTGAATGAATTTTGTTATCGCTTTAACCGGCGATTCAATGAATTACTGATTACTGACAGACTCTTAACTGCTTGTCTGAATACCTCCACTATTACCTATGCGGAGTTAACTCGATAAGCGAATAATTTTATGATCAGACATACAGAAACAAACAAACACCCAGTCGAAAAAGATTCACAAGTAGAATATTTATTCCATAGACTTATTTCATTGATACTCCTTATTCTTCCGCATATTGAAAAAAGATGAAAGGTTTTATTACCTCTACCATTAGCATGTTTTAAGGAGCGTTCCAATGTATTTTCGTGTAAAATCTGTTCAACCGCTGGATAATTATATGCTCCGGTTGACTTTCGCCGATGGAGCTGTAAAAATATTCGATGTAAAGCCTTTTTTAGATCGTGGTCTGTTCGCTCAACTACGGGATAAATCACTATTCAAGTCTGTTCATGTGAGTTTCGACACCGTGGAATGGGCGAACGGTGTGGACATCTGTCCAGAATTGATGTACGAAGAGGGCGTGCCCGTCCCTGAACCGGATTCCTCTCCACGAGTCTCCCCATGACCTCCTACATCCTCCGCCGCCTGTTCCTCATGATCCCGATCCTCTGGGGAGTGGCCACCATCGTGTTCGCGCTCATGTTCATCGTGCCCGGAGACCCGGCGCGCATGCTCATGGGCCAGCACGGCGACGAGCAGACCCTGGCGCAGCTTCGGCGTGAGTTAGGCCTGGACCGTCCCGTGTATGTGCAATATGTGCGCTTCATGGGAAGGCTTCTCAAGGGCGATCTCGGCATGTCCTACCGTCAGAAACGCCCGGTGGCGGAGATCATCCGCGACCGCTTTCCCGCCACCGCCCGTCTGGCGGTGTCGAGCATGCTGATTGCCATTATTGTCGGGATTGCCGCGGGCATCCTTGCCGCACGGTACCGTAATTCGATGTGGGACTGGCTGGTGATGGTGTTTTCCCTCTCCGGGATATCCATGCCGGTGTTCTGGCTGGGGATGATGCTCATCCTCCTGTTCGCTTCCGGGTTGGGCTGGCTGCCGGTTGGCGGCTACGGGAAAAACGGGGACCTTCGCCACCTCTTGCTGCCGGCGGTGTCGCTGGCTGCGGTATCGATAGGGTACATCGCGCGTATGATGCGTTCGAGCATGCTCGAAGTCATCGGCAAGGATTACATCCGTACCGCTAGGGCCAAGGGGCTTTCCGAATGGGCGGTGGTCCTCCACCATGCTCTTCGCAACGCGCTCATTCCGGTGATCACCATTATCGGGATAAATTTCGCCTCTCTTTTGGGCGGCGCTGTCGCCACCGAAACAGTCTTTGCCTGGCCCGGCCTGGGGAGAGCGGTAGTGGATGCCATACGGATGCGCGACCTGCCGGTGGTGGAGGGTTGTGTCATTTTCCTTGCCGTTATCTTTGTGCTGGCGAATCTTATTGTAGACTTGTCTTACGCCTGGCTCGATCCGCGGATTCGGCTCGAGGGCGGAAAAGAGAAATGATGGGGCAAAGAAAGAATCCAGAATACAGAAGTCAGAAGACAGAATAAAAGAAAAGCAAAATAATTTGACAGGATTAACAAGATTTACAAGATTTTGATTATATCTAACCTGATGTTAAAAAATAGTTTAGAGCAGTGCATGGCCCAAAACTGTCACCCTGAACTCGTTTCAGGGTCTATGGCCTTTGAATAACAGATACAACAGAAAACCAATGCCCGATAAACTGAAAACAAGGCCAACCTTCACAACCGCTCTTTTCCGCTCCCGAAATGCTGCGATCGGATTGGTGATTGTGGGAATATTTCTTTTCTGCGCGGCTTTTGCTTCCATCATCACCTCACATGACCCGTACGAGATAAATCTCACCTTGAAAGAAATGGCCCCCTCTTTCCATCACCCGTTCGGAACAGACAGCCTGGGACGTGATGTCTATGCCCGCGTGATGTTCGGAACGCGCATCTCGCTCAAAGTCGGGGTCATCGCCATGAGCATCTCCCTTCTTATCGGGACGATCTTCGGCGCCCTGGCAGGATATTTCGGCGGAAAGCTCGATACCCTGATCATGCGCGTCACCGATATTTTCCTGGCTCTGCCGGCGGCAATTCTTGCCCTGGCGGTTATGGCCATTTTCGAGAATCCCTCGATCAACAAAATATTTTTTGTCCTGGGATTTATCGGGTGGACTACCATCGCCCGTCTCGTGCGCTCACGGGTCATGGAGATAAAGAACGAGGAATATGTTCTTGCTTCGGTGGCGCTTGGATTCGGCTGGATGCGGACCCTGTTCCGTCATGTGCTCCCCAATTCCATGGCGCCGATCATTGTGGCGGCAACCATCGGAATCGCCGGAAACATTCTCACCGAGGCCTGGCTTTCATTCCTCGGCCTGGGGGCGGAACCGCATATCCCCTCCTGGGGAAGAATGATAACCGAGGGGCAGTCCTATCTCGCTCTCGCTTCCAAACCCTGGATTTATGTTGCGCCGGGAGTCGCCCTGTTTTTGACCGTGATCGGATTCAATCTGCTGGGCGACGGTCTCAGGGATGTGCTCGACCCGACGCTGAAAGAATGAAAGAATATCTCGAAAATTACGTAAAAAAAGTCTGAACCATGATTCATGGGATGAAAGGATTACCATGATGTATGAATCAAAAAAATCAAGTTATGCATGATGACATAAATAATTACGCATGTTTTAAATGTTTAGATCCTGAAACGAGTTCAGGATGACACGTGTCATGCCGAACTTGTTTCGGCATCTAATTAAAAGAGAAACACAATGAAATATGCCGTCATTTATAATCCCATAATCATGTAAATCAAGGTTCAGACAGTCTTTTCATCATCTTTTATCAAAAGCATCACACGCATCAGTGGTTCAGACAATCTTTGAAAGAAACCATGCTCACATCAGAGAAAAACATTTCAATAGCGCCCTTTACCCACTATAAAATCGGCGGAGTCGCCAGGGAAGTTTATTTCCCTTCCGATATTGAAGAATTGTACATGGTTCTCTCAAGTCTTTATAGGAATAAAACACCCTACTATATTTTCGGCGGCGGCTCCAATGTGCTTGTGGGCGACGGTTTTTGGGAAGGTGCAGTAGTTATGACCGCGCGGATGAATGGCTGGGAGGCTTTGCCTGACCGTTTCGTCTGCGGCGCAGGGCTGCCCTCTTCACAGGCGGCGGAGATTGCTCTTGAGCATTCCCGTACCGGTCTGGAATTTCTGTATCTCCTTCCCGGCTCGATCGGCGGCGCACTGGCCGGAAACGCCCGGTATGACTATCGAAGCATGTCAGATGCAATCATTTCCCTGAAAGCTGTGCACCCGGAACAGGGCGTACGGGAATTTTCGAAGGAAGAAATTGATTTCTCCTACAAGCGTACCAGCATCACCCGTGAGGGATGGATTATCGGATCTCTTACCCTCGGCTGGAGCGAAGACGATCCGCGAGAAATCCTCCGCTGCATGGAGGAGATTCGGAATTCCCGCACCATAGGGCGGCATTTTGATTATCCTTCCTGCGGCTGTGTGTTCAAGAATGATTATGCCCGGAATGTGCAGGCGGGACGACTCATCGATTCGCTGGGATTGAAAGGATTGACCGTGGGCGGGGCGAAAGTGGCCGATTTCCACGCCAATTTCATCATCAACACCGGGAAAGCAACCGCTCGTGATGTGCTCACCCTTATCGAGCAGATTGAACAGATCGTTTTCGAACGCACCGGAATTGTCCTGGAGCGGGAAGTCCGGTTGGCAGGAACGTTTTGAATATCATCTTTTATCATGTCATACGCATCAGTGGTTCAGACAATCTTTACGAATTGCTGTTCAAATTGAACTTGTTGCAGGGAGCATGTCATGGCAAAAACCATTTCCATTCTGTCTGTCCTTTTCACCATATGCTTTGGTATTGCCGCCGCAGGGACCATTTCCCCCCAGGAGGAAAAACAGTGGCTGCGGTATCTCATCCCGCTGCCCCATGAAATCTCCATCAGGCACGCGGTCACCCTAAACCCGGCAGACGTCCGTATCACTCTGCGGAAAAATGCCGGGGAGATAGAAAAGAACGCCGCCCGTGAGTTGGAAGAACTGTTCAAGACCAAATCCGGGAAAATGCCCGCCGGGAAATCGTTCGAGATACGGCTCGGCGTCCGCGATTCCGGGGTGGGCAGCCGCCTGCTCGAAAGGCTGGGGAAAGTCTCCCATCCGGACCAGGGATACATCATCCAGCCGGTGGGAACGAACCGTCTTATCCTTACCGGGCTCCATGAAAAGGGAGTATACTATGCCGCCCGTACCCTGTATCAACTCCTTGAACCGAAGATAACTCCGGACGCTGTTTCAGTTCCGCTGGCATCCGTTTTCGACTGGCCGGATATGGATGAGCGGGGAGTATGGAATTTTCCGAGTCCCAGTGAGTGGATCCCCTGGATGACCTCGTACAAGATGAACTGGGGAAACATGTATATACAGCCCAGCCAGATTAAACGCAGCGAGAAAAATGTCGCAATCATCGATACCACACTGCTCCGTGAAGGACGCATCCGGGCTTTCAACTATCTCCCTGAGATTCTCCATCTGAATTTCCTGGCGCCGTTCGGGCTTTTCCGTGCTTATCCCGAGCTTGCCGGCGTAGGCGACGGCGCTCTGGCGGGAAGATATTTCGCTCACAAAGAAGGCGACCAGCATCGCGCTCCCTGCGCCTCCAATCCTCTCCTGACCGGGATTATCACCGAGTGGCTGACCGACATAGCCCGTCAGGGCGGGAATGAAGTGACCTGCTGGCTGACCGAGCGCCCGGCTCAGTGCGGGTGCGCAACATGCACTTCTGAGGGCCAGTTTGTTTGGGAGGCGCGGGCGTATGTCAATGCCTGGCGAGAGGCAAGGAAAACCTGGCCGAACCTTCGCATCCGGCTGTTCATCTCGACCACGACAGACCAGCGGTATCACAAGGTACTGGCCGAAGCGCCGCCCGAAGTGCGGATAGAGCGCTGCTGCGCCACCACCATGGAGCGGGTGGAGCATGAACCGCGCGACCTTTTCGCCGATCCGCTTTTCGACCGCTACGCCGCCGAGGGAAGGTGGGTCGCTACCTATGATGTGCCCCTGATCGCCAACGGGAAGGTGGATACTCCCGAGTTCAAAGTTCCCCAGAGCTCTGCGCACCGTATCCGTGATTATGTCCGTCAGCTTATTGACCGCAGGTGGAGCGCCGCCTATGGCATGATGGCCTGGGGCAACGCGGCGGTGCGGCAGTTGGTCGACCCCGCCGGGTCCCGCCAGGACAACGTGAAAGATATGGCCCGCATCATCTGCGGATTCGACATCATAGCGCTTTCGGAATGGTCATGGAATGTGAACGGGCGGAGCGAACAGGAATTCGCCGTCGCCTGGGCAACCCGTGAAGGGTATGAGAACCCGGAAGCGGTGGGGGAGTGGTCGGAGCTTATGGGGCCGGTGGAATTCGATGTGTACGATTCGGATTTCCCGGTTTGCTACTCCTGGGGCAAGGCTGCTTCCATGGTCAGGGATAAAGTGCGGCCGATGCTGGGAGAGGGGATGTTCCGGTACTATCGGGATACGCAGGATTTTGACCGTAAAATCGACGCCTGCGGAAAAGCGCTCACAATCGCCGGCGGATTCAGAAACCCTTACCTTGCGAACGAAACGCGGGTGATAGTATCCTATATCAAACTTGCCAAAACCATTTACCTGGTGGCGGAACAGGTTTCCACGGATGATCTTCACGCGCCGGGAAATCAGATCACCCTCCGTGAATCGTTGAAAAACCTGAACCTTGCCGGGAAAGAGAATGTGGAGGCCATCAGGAACTGGCGCGGGGCGCTCGGCCCCGAGCCTTGGTCCTACCGTGTGTATGACGCGATAAAAGGGACTGAAACTACGGTGAAGGATATCACCGGTTTTGTAAGTTACAGGTATCTTTACTGAAAAATAAAGCTATGAAGTTACGATATCACGACGTGAAAGCGCAATGAGATCCTGAAACGAGTTCAGGATGACGCGTGTCATGCCGAACTTGTTGCCGTTTCGCGGGAACGATGAAACCGTTGCCGCATCTATCTTATAAAGCAGCGACAAAGTGGCAAAGTTACAAAGTATTGTTCTTACTCTGCCCCTTTGTCTCTTTGTCACTTCTTTATAGGGTTATCCTGCTGATTTCCATGTTGGCAGGGTTGCACGTCCCCAAACCGTAACGAGTTTCAGCGAGACGGACGTAGGAAGGAATCTCTAACGGTTTGATGTTTTCCGCCCGGCGTTTTTCATTGATGGTATCCAGCGCCACATACTCCGCCGCCACCTGGTCGCGGCTCATGATGATTCCTCCCCAGTACCAGGGATCCCTGTCGCTGTAAGTCCCACGAAGACCATCGCAAAGCGCCAGAACCGTTTTATTCTTGATGCCCGGCTGGGCGCAGACCTGGGAGACGAATTCCATGAAGCCGTGACATCGGGACATCTCCATGGGCGAGATCGAGCCGATGTGATTCTTGAGAAAAAGGCTTCCGGCGAAACCTCCGAACACTTTCATCGAAGGGACATTGATAACTTTGGTGCACTTGTCGGTGAGAATACGGGTCAACCCCTCTCGGTCATGGAAACCGCCGCCGTCTTCGGTGCCGTAGCAGCGCACTCCCGATCCGTTTTGGTTCATCCGGAATCCCGCCCGGGACAGCTCCGAGGTATACCGCTCATAAATGATAATGTTGCTCGGCGCCACTATTCCGGTCAGCGTATCGCAGAGTGCATACACCAGCTCCGAATGCACAAACAGGGGGAATTGCGCCCCATTGCAGTTCGGTTTTATCCCCACTACATCGTTTTTGGTGACACCGAGAGCAGCCCATGCTTCGGTAGTATTCATCTTGCCGGTCAGGGTGAGAAGCGCTTTTTCCAGCATGAGCGCCGCCTGTTTACGGTCGCAGACATTCCGATCAGATATCGCTTTGGGATTACGCACCACAGCGACTTTCGTTTTCTCCGGGGCGCCGAAAGCTTCTTCCGGCAACGCCAGCGCACCGGCAGCTATTCCTATACCGATAATGCCGGAGGAGGTTTGTTTCAGAAATTTGCGTCTGTTTTTGGGTGAATATGCCATGTACTATCTCCTTTCGTTATCCTGAAATTTTCAAATTCTCTGCAATACCTGTGGTGGAAATCCCGCCTTTCAGGTTTCCCGGCGGCAGACGGCGGCAGGTGATGAGTGTGCTTCCGTTTCTGGCGGCCAACAGCCGTTTTTCCTCGAGAATGGAATCGGTCGCGGGAACCACATAAAAATCCGGCTTGAGCAGATCCATGAGCCTCGCATGGTCTAAAAGCCCGGATTCTTCACTGATAGTCACATAGTCCACACACTCCAGCGCCGCAACCATGCGGGCGCGGAAACGCTCGTTGTTGATCGGACGATCCTTTCCTTTTAACTCCTTAACTGTGCTGTCGTTCCCCATGCTCACCAGGAGAACATCCCCTTTCATCTTGCAGTAATTGAAGTGAAGAATATGACCGAGATGCAGGATGTCATAACAGCCGGTGGTAAGAACGATGGTCTTTCCCTTCTTCCGGGTCTTTTCGCTAACTGTCTGCAAGTCTCTGTAGGAAATTATTTTTTTATCGGTTTTCATAGATTCGTTTGATGATTGTGATAAAAGATGATGAAAAGACTGTCTGAACCTTGATTTGCATGATTATGGGATTACTTTATTTTCTGATACATCATGGTAATCCTTTAATCCTATGAATCATGGTTCAGACTTTCTTTATAATCTTTTCCGCCTATGTCAGTCGTCTGGTAAGTATTATTGAAAATATTGCACCGTGATTGCACATTTAGATCCTGAAACGAGTTCAGGATGTAGCGGACTCTTCGACAGGCTCAGAGTCCGCTGACCGAGCACTGAGCTTGTCGAAGTGCACGTGTCATGCCGAACTTGTTGCCGCTTCGCGGGAACGA
>JAUYCD010000194.1 GCA_030692375.1 Candidatus Latescibacter sp.
GAAACGTCAAACTGTATACCTTGGAATCCGGAACCGAATTCTGTAAGGAGGCCCTGTGGCTGGTCCAATAATTAGGGAACAATGGGGTTCCCGTATCGGTGTCATTCTCGCGGTGGCAGGCTCCGCCATCGGGTTGGGAAACTTCCTGCGGTTCCCGGTCCAGGCGGCGCAAAACGGCGGCGGGGCATTCATGATACCCTATTTTGTTTCTCTCGTGCTCCTGGGATTCCCGCTCATGCTCATCGAGTGGACCCTGGGGCGTTACGGCGGGCTGCATGGGTATGGCACCGCCCCCTCTATTTTTGCGGTGGCGACCCGCAACCATTTTCTCAAATATTTCGGGGTGGTCGGAATCTTTGTCCCGCTGGTCATTTTCATCTACTATACTTATGTGGAATCGTGGCTTCTGGGATTCGCGTTTCAGTCGCTGTTCGGCTCTGTCATGAGCGCCGCAGCGGACGGCTCCACCATGAAGTCATATCTCCTCGCTTATCAGGGGATTCTCCAAAACTCCTGGTTCAGTGGTCTTGGCACCGCTTATATTTTCTTTCTCATCACATTTGCGCTCAATTTCTGGATCATCTACATGGGCGTCCAGAAAGGCATCGAATTTTTTTCCAAGATTGCCCTCCCGTTCCTGGTGCTGCTCGGGATTATCATCATGATCCGGGTGGTGACCCTGGGTGCGCCCACCATCGGCCATCCGGACTGGAATATATTGAATGGCCTCGGCTACCTGTGGAATCCGGACCTCTCCAGCCTGAAAAATCCCAAGGTATGGATGGCCGCCGCCGGCCAGGTATTCTTCACCCTGTCGGTCGGCCAGGGAATCATCCTCACCTATGCCAGCTATCTGAACCGTAAGGACGATGTCACTCTGAACAGCCTGAGCTCCGCCAGCATTAACGAGTTTGCCGAAATTATTCTCGGCGGGTCCATCGTGATTCCGGCGGCGTTCATGTTCATGGGTCCGGGTAGTATGGGGGAAATTGCACACAGCGGTTCTTTCAACCTCGGCTTTGTGACCATGCCCCAGATATTCGCCCACATGCACGCCGGATGGTTCTTTGCATTCCTCTGGTTTGTCATGCTGTTTTTCGCCGGGGCCACCAGCTCGATTTCCATGCTGCAGCCGGCGGTGGCCTTTGTGGACGAGGAATTCAAAACCGGCCGTAAAAAAGCCACCCTGTACATTCTTGTTTTTTGTTTCCTCGCCTGCCAGGGAGTTATTTTCGGCATTTCTCATGGCGTCATCGATGAACTAGACTTCTGGGGAGGAACATTCGGCCTGGTATTGTTCGGGTTTGCGGAGGTCATTATCTTCGGCTGGATATTCGGTATCGACCGCGCCTGGAAAGAAACTCATTTCGGCGCCGACATCCGGGTTCCCCGGATATTCAAATTTGTGATCAAGTATATCACGTCAACGATTCTGTTTGTGATCCTGGTTGCCTGGACTTTCCAGATGGCTATTCCGATGCTTTCCATGAAAGATGTTCCGCCGGAAAACCGTATCTGGGTAATCGGAACAAGGGTTTTTATCATAACGTTCATTCTGGTTCTTACCGCTCTGGTGTACCATGCCTGGCGTAAAAGGGAACTGCCGGATAAAGACAATGAAATTGACAGGGAGCTGGCCGGATGACTATTGGCGGATGGATAATGTTGGTAGTATCCTGGGGTATCATTCTGAGTGTGGTAATTTTTTGTTTTGCCACCATGTTCAAGGTAGAAAAAAACCGGAAATAAATCCCCCTGTCACCTTTGGTGACATCCCCCTTGCTAAGGGGGATAAAAGATAGGTGGCGTATAAGCTCTTTTAACCCCCTTCGATAAGGGGGTCGGCGCATTTGCGCCGGGGGGATCTCTTTCACCGAAACAATTTATCAAGTATTTTTTTCCCCTGTTCACGAAGTTTATCATTCTGCTTGTTCAAAAACTTCTCCGCTTCATTCCTCAGTTTGTCCTGCACTTCCTTCCGTGTACGGGAGGAATCGATCCGGAAGGATGGAGATTGGAGGGTCCCGGTTGCAGTGAGATACAACTGCGGGACTGTCCCGGACGAAAAGATGCTGCCAAGGTCTCCGAGTTTGTTTTGGGTGGCGAGGTTTGCCGCCGCTCTGTTGAGTTTGAACGCGATGTCATAGTTCACCGTGGCGTCATATCCGGTGCTGCCGGAAACAGTCATATCACCATACTGTGTCCGGAACAGGAGGTCCGGGGTGGTTATCCGGCGGTTCTCGAAGCTGAATGTAGTTGACGCATTACCGAAATTCAGCGTGTCGAAGTTAAGAAACCGAAGTGTCTGACCTAACTTCCTGGTGAAATCCCAGTTTACAAACTGGCCGTTCTCGATGCTTGCCGAGCCAGCCCCTTTAAGGTTGTTCAGGAATGAAACCGAGTCCATGCCTGCGCCGCTGAAAGCAAGGGAACAGGAAACCAGGCCCCGGAAATTGTCTCCCGCGCCGAAGAATGAGGAGACGAATGGTTCGACGTTCATTTTTTTCAGATCGAAAGCCCCGTTATACCGAACATTGTCAGGATTAGAGAAATTAATAACCGTCTTCCCGGCGAGTTTTCCCTCGTATGCAGCCAGGTCCAGTCCGGACAGCTCGAGAATCCAGTTTTTCATAACCAGGCGCCCCTTCACCGCATCGGCCTTGAGCCTGCCGAATATAATTGTGTTCAGCATGAGCGTGGCATCGGCTTCCAGGTTGGGGGGAACCGGCAGGTTCTTCAGCGGTTTTTCCAAATCCCAGGGCTTGAGGACAGGTGTCTTCTTGTCAAGTATCACCATGTCATTGATGTCGATAAGACGGGAAACCAGGGCGCCTTTAAGGAAAGCGGGCTGCCGCTCTTTCGAAGGCAGGAGATTCATATAGCCTTCCAGCCGGCCGTTCAGAGCGAAATCGGATTTCCCGGTTTGAAATGCCAGGTTCTCCAGGGTAATAGTCTGAGGTGAGAGGCGGAGAGAGCCGTTTATCAAAAGCGTGTTTCTCAAAACCCTGGAGGGGGGAAGAGAGAGCGCTTTCAGTGCGATACTGCCGTTCATCTCCATGCTCTGGGGGAGCGAAGGCGTTCCCGCCGCCGACAGATTGAATGATGCTCCTCCCCTGAGGCCGCTTGTGCGGAAAGCGGGCAGGGCATCTGCCAGATCATCCATGCGGATGTTCCCGCTGGTTATCAGCGCAACCACCGGCTTTTCCAGGTAATTCGACACCGTGCCCGAAAGAGTTAAATTTGAGCCGCCGAGCTTTTTTGTTTCGATGGTAAATGCGATGTTCTTCCAGTTGGAGATTTTTCCGGTGAGAGACAACGGCAGACCATTCACCTCAATATCCCCTCGGGAGAGAGAAAGATCCCCTTCAGCCGCATCGCCGCTCAGTATATGGGTAAAAGCCAGCCTTACACCGGTAAGGGGCTTTTTCCCCGCGCCGGGAGTAAATGATATGTTTTTTATATTAAGCTTTCCGCTCGTCAGTATGTTTTTCAGGTCACTGCTGAGCCGGAGCGAAAGCTTTTGGGAAATGCCTTCCAGGATAACCTGGGAGTTGCTTTCCTCGTTCAGTATGGCCAGTTTGCCTTCGCTGATACGGAGGGAGCGAAGGGTAATCGGCAGAGGCAGAGCGGGGGGACCGGCTGTTTTTGACTGTGAAGAATCGGAAAATGCAGGAAAATTGGAGCTTTTGTCCCGACGGGTGAGCAGGGTTATATGCGGAGTTTCAACATCCAGGGAACGTATCTCCACCTGACTGTGAAAGAGCGGCAGGAAACGTACATGAATCCTGACCGACTTTGCCGCTGCGAGAGGGGGTTCTCCCGGAAGGGCGGGACCGATGGTAATGTCATCCACCTGCACGGCTGGTATACCGAGGATGGAGAGCCTGACCTTTCCGATGGTAACCGGCATGTGCACTGCCTTCGAAGTGCTCTCCTCCACGATTTTCCGTAACCTTTCCCCGGGAAAAAGGATAATCGCCAGGAAAGCGGCGATGACGATGATTCCCGCCAGTCCGGCGAAAACACCCGGCAAGATTTTTATTCGTTTTGTCAAGGAGCGATCCTCCGGTGAAAATCTTTATGCCAAAAAGGACGTATAAACCCTGGCCATCCCCCAGATATTTGAATCAATATTTTGTAACTCTTTATGATGCTTATCGTTCCAAGAGAATATATTTATGAAAATATTCTTGGGTTCATGCAAGTCCTCTTGAAGAACGAATCCCCCCTGTCCTTCGGACATCCCCCCTTATTAAGGGGGGAATCATGTTGGCAGGTTGCTTTTACCCCCTTAATAAGGGGGTCGCCGCTTTATGCGGCGGGGGGATTTTGTCTAAAGAGCAGATAAGTGATATGGCATATTTATCGCCGAATAAAAAATGGGGGATGTCCAGGACGTATAAACCAGATTGCACTTCCCCTGATTCTTTGATATATTAAAAAAAATCCACAAAACGAGTATGATACTGAAACCGATTATGCGGGCAGCATGTTCCTGCTTGCTACGGTTATATACAATATTTTTTACCGGTAACAAAGAATCCAAATCGGTTTTATAAAAATACGGGAAGAATTATCGTGGCAGATCTATCATTTCTCATCATCTCGAACGATCAAGAATCTCTTGATCTGGTCGGGAAAAAACTAACCGAAATGGGTTATGAGATATCTGTAGCCAAATCCGTTGAAGAAGCGACGCAGTTAATCCAGGCCAAAAATTTCGATTTTGCGGTGGTGGACATATCCGGGAAAGATTACTCCGGTGTTGAAGTTCTGCGCAAGGTGATGGATATTCATGCGGTCAACGATATCATCGTGCTTACCGACCTTGAGAAGAAAAAGGAGGCGTTACGGATATTCGGCAGCGAGATCTGGGCGTATGTTGACAAACCGGTTGACCCGGATGAACTGGAAGTAATCGTGAACCGTATCGATGGTAACTCCTGCCTCAGAAAGGAAATTACCGATAAATCGCGGAGGCTTTCACACCTCGAAGCGCTTAACGAAATCGCCCGTGAGGCGCTGATAACTCGGGACGAGGACAGTTTCCTCTGGACTCTGGCCCGCATGATCAATGAGAGATTCAATTACTACAACGTGAATATGTTTCTCATGAACGAAACCCAGGACCGGGTGGTTCTGAAAGCTTTTGCGGGTGGGTTCGGCCAGGATTTTGTGGTCGGGTACAGCCTGGCGCTGGGGGAAGGATTAGTTGGGTGGGTAGCACAGAACCGTCAGAGCCTCATCATCGGAGATGTCAGAAAAGACCCCCGAAGAATTCAGGGATTTGCATTCGAGGATCATGTACTTTCGGAGTTGGCGGTTCCGATCACCTTTGAAAACAAGCTGATGGGAGTTCTCCACACCGAATCGCTGGAGCTGAATGCCTTTTCGCTGGATGATTTGATCACCCTGGAGACGATTGCCGACCAGATCTCACTATCTTTCGAGAAATCGCGCCTCTCCCATGAACTTATTGTTGCACACCAGCTGAGCGCCACCATCAACGATTCGATGCCGGTCCCCATCGTCATCGTCGACCGTGAGTTGAAAATCGACTATGTAAACCGCACCTTCTATGAAATGTATGGGCTCAAGAGGGAAAGTTTCCTGAAAGAGCCGGTGCAGAATTTTTTTTCAAAAGACCTTGCTTCCATGTTGAATATGGAACAGGAACTGGCTGATGTGATGGAGACCGGTGTTTCGATTTCCCACACCAACATCCGGCATACCTCCCCCCAGCATCCCGAGAAAGTGATCACCATCTCTTTCTTCCGGGTGCAGGCAGGAGATTATCCGCGCGGAATGATCCTTATACAGGATGTAACTGATTATACCAAGAAAACCTACCAGCTATCCCTTCTCAGGGAAATCACTCTTGCCATGCAGGGGGTGCTTGAACGGGACAAACTCCTCCACCTCATACTCACCTGTGTCACCGCCGGGTTTGCCATCGGATTCAATCGGGCGTTTCTCTTCCTGGTGGATAAGAAAAAGAAGGAGCTGCGCGGTATCATGGGGGTGGGGCCGACCTCGCAGGATGAAGCACACCGCATTTGGCATGAGCTGTCCAGCAATGCTCTGACTTTCGATAAATATCTGGATAACATCAACCATGGTATTATCGTCTCGGGCGGCGGGCTTCAGGATCAGATAGAGAGCATCGCAATCGATCTGGGGACGGCGAAGAATATCCTGACCGAAACAGTGAACACCGGAAAATCGTTCCATATTGTTAATCCCTGGGAAAATCCCCTTGTGGATAATCAGATGAGCATGCTCATCATTTCCAGGGAGTTTGTATCCATACCGCTCATCGTAAAAAATGAAGTCATCGGGGTGCTTCTGGCAGATAATGCTTTTTCCGGACGGCCGATAACGGAGGACTCAATCGAGGTTCTCACCATGTTTGCCGCCCAGGCGGCGATAGCCATCGAAAACGCCGAGATCCTCAATGATCTGGAGGACAAGGTGAAAGAGCTCCAGAACGCCTATGTGGAGCTGGAAAAAGCCCAGGATATGATAATCCGGAATGAAAAGCTCGCCGCCATCGGAGAGGTAAGTGCACGTCTGGCGCATGAAATCCGTAACCCGCTGGCCACCATAGGAGGATTCGCCAAATCCATCCAGAAAAAATACGATAACCGTGAACGCACCATCCGCAATGCCAACATCATTGTCGAGGAAGTCCATCGTCTCGAGCACATCCTCTCGAATGTGCTGGATTTCACTAAAATCGGCGTCCTCAAAAAGACTCCGGGAGATATCAATGATCTTATCCGGAAGACTCTGAGCACTATGGAGGCGAATATTGTCTCCAACGGCGTGGTGGTTGTTCTGGATTTACCTGAGGACGGGCTTGCGGCTGAATTTGACGAGACCCAGATCAAACAGGTTTTGATCAATGTGATTCAGAATTCGATTAATGCCATGCCTGAAGGCGGCGCCATCGAGATAAAATCATTCGATCTCAATAACGATATTCACATCGAGATCCGAGACACCGGAGTCGGCATTCCCAAACAGTATCTGGAGGAAATATTTGAGCCGTTCTTCACCACCCGCGGAAATGGAACCGGCCTCGGTCTTTCCATATCCCAGCGTATCGTTCAGAATCACGGCGGTGTTTTTCAGATTACCAGCAAAGAAGGGGTCGGCACTACGGTGTCAATCAATCTTCCCAAAAAGTGAGGCAGTACTATGGAAAAAAAGAGAATTCTCGTTGTTGACGACGAAGTCAATCAGGGCCTTTTATATGAGCAGGAACTGACTGAAGAAGGATATCTGGTAGATGTGGCGAATTCCGGTGAACGCGCGCTCCAGATGATCAAGAGTAAAAAATATGATCTGGTGATACTGGATATCGGAATGCCCGCCATGGACGGTTTGGAGACGCTGGGAAAGATGCTCAGCATGGATAACAAGCTCCCGGTCATTCTCAACACCGCATATCCTTCCTATAAGGACAACTTCATGAGCTGGGCCGCCGATGCTTATGTCGTCAAGTCATCCGACCTTGCCGAGCTCAAAGAAAAAATAAAGAAATCGCTTGCATAATTGAATAGGACATAAATAATTGCGCATGTTTTGAGTGTTTAGATCCTGAAACGAGTTCAGGATGACACGTGTCATGCCGAACTTGTTGCCGCTTCGCGGTAACGATGAAAGCGCAGCGCATCTTTTAGCAACCGTTTCGGCATCTATTTTGAAAAGAAACGCAATAAAATATGTCGTCATGTAAAAACAGGATATCTATTCTGCAACATGGAGGAATGTGTGTCTGAACTGAGGAAAGATCCCATCATTGACCGATGGGTTATCATAGCAACCGAACGGGGAAAACGACCCATGGATTTCATTCCTGCCGAACCGAAAGGGGAAGCGGGAGGCTGCCCCTTCTGCGAGGGCAATGAATTCATGACCCCCAACGAGATTTATGCAGTAAGGTCCCCCAATTCTCTTGCCAACCAGCGAGGATGGAAGATACGCGTGGTACCCAACAAATATCCCGCTCTGCAGGTCGAGGGCAGCCTGGAACGCGTGGGAGTGGGAATGTTTGACAAAATGAACGGTATCGGCGCTCATGAAATCATCATAGAAACCCCGAATCATATAGATCCTTTTCAGAACCGGCTCATCGAACGGGTGGTAGAACTCCTGGAGGCTTACCAGAAGCGTCTGATCGATCTCAGCAGGGATATGCGTCTCTCCTATATTCTGATATTCAAGAATATGGGAATGAGAGCCGGCGCATCCCTGTCCCATGAGCATTCCCAGATTATTGCCACTCCCATCGTCCCCAAAAGGGTGACCGAGGAGATACTCGGCTCCCTGCAGTATTATAATAACAAGATACGATGTATCTTCTGTGATATCATCCGTGAGGAGAAAAGATTCGGAACCAGAGTCGTATACGAAAATGCTTCTTTTATCACCGTATGCCCGTTCGCTTCGAGATTCCCGTTTGAATTATGGATCATGCCGAAACGTCACATGTCCGGATACAGCATGATAACCGGACAGGAAATGATAGAGCTGGCTAATTGTTTCATCACCAGCATGAAAAGGCTTTCTTCCGCTTTGGGAGAGCCCCAGTACAACTGGATGCTGCACTCCGAGCCGAACCGTCAGACGCCCCGCTACCCCTGGCCGGATATCGGAGAACATTATCACTGGCATATTGAGATCATCCCCAAGCTTACCCGCGTTGCCGGATTTGAATGGGGCACCGGGTTCTATATTAATCCGACCCCGCCTGAAGACGCGGCCGCTTTCCTGAGGGAAATGGATAAGGAATAGCTCCCCCTATGAACGATATGTATGTTGCCATACTCTGGCATATGCACCAGCCGAATTATCGAAATGCCATTCGCGGTTTTTACAGCATGCCCTGGGTGCGCCTCCATGCAACCAAGGGTTACTATGACATGCTTATGACGGCCCGAAAGTATCCGGGACTTGGATTGACTTTCAATCTCGTACCTTCGCTTCTGGAACAGCTTGATGATTATGCACATGGCGCCGATGATTATGAGCTGATACTTTCGAAAAAAAATCCGTCCGGCCTCACTGTCGATGAAAAAAGGGCCATTCTGTCCCGTTTCTTTCAGGCCAACCTCGATACCATGATAAAACCGCTTCACCGTTATATGGAGCTGCTCCAATACCGTGGAACAAACGGTTCCCGTAAGGAAATCGAAAACGCCCTGGGGAAATTCGCCGCTCAGGATTACCTCGATCTCCAGGTTCTTTTCAACCTGAGCTGGTTCGGATTCACCGCACGGGAGGAGGACGCCGGGTTGCGAAGGCTTCTCCGCAAAGGGCAGATGTTCACCCTGGAGGAGCGTGACATGGTGCTCGATAAGCAGCGGAAGATTATCGAGAGACTTCCCGGACTCTACCGGGAGTCATGGGAACAGGATATCATCGACATTACGGCCAGCCCTTTCTACCATCCCATTCTTCCCCTGATATGCGATGTCGCTGTTGCCCGTGAAGCGATCCCGGGCATTCTCCTCCCGATGAACTCGTTCCGTCACCCCGAAGACGCAGAACGCCAGGTGAACATGAGCCTGGACTATTTTATGGAAAAATTCGGACGGAAACCCTCCGGCATGTGGCCCAGCGAAGGATCTGTAAGCCCGGCGGCGCTGGAGATACTCAACAAGGCGGGAATCCTATGGGCTGCCACCGATGAGGACATCCTGGCGCGCTCGGTCCCGAAATTCAGCAAGGCGCGGGATCTCTACTATCCCTGGGAGGCGCATGGCCTCGCAATGTTTTTCCGGGACCGCCGTATTTCGGATCAGATCGGGTTTGTATATGCCCATACACCTCCTTCGGCCGCAGTGGACGATTTTATCTACAGAATAAAGGAAATCTCATCTCAGGTAACAGTCAGACCGGCTTGTGTCAGTGTCATCCTTGACGGAGAAAATCCCTGGGAAACGTACCCGAACAGCGGCAAGGAGTTCCTGGAAACCCTTTATTCGCGTCTTCTTTCCGAAGAGGGTATCAAACCCATATCATTCACCAGGTACCTGGAAAAATATCCCCCGGACAGAAAAATAAAATCGATATTCCCCGGCTCCTGGATTAACGCCAGCTTCGATACCTGGATCGGCGACCAGGAAGAAGCCGACGGCTGGGATGCTTTGGCAAATGCCCGCAACGCCCTGGTCCAGAGCGGGAATAAACTGACTCAGGAACAGTCTCTTGAAGCCTGGCGCGAGATTTACAAAGCGGAAGGCTCTGACTGGTTCTGGTGGTATGGCGAAGATCATACCTCGCCGAACGATCCCGAATTCGACCGTCTTTTCCGCGCTCATCTCGAACGTGTGTATCATATCCTGGATAGTGTTCCGCCTGTGGAAATCACCGAACCGATCATAAAGAAACCGCTCGTCCACGCAGATGTGGAGCCAACCGGGCTGATGACTCCGGTCATCGACGGTAAAACCACCACCTTCTACGAATGGATATCCGCGGGATGGATTTCCACTTCCGGTCCCGAAGGGGTGATGAGCTGCGGCGAATCCATCCTTTCCGGCATCTATTACGGATTCGATTTGAATTACTTTTATCTCCGGTTTGACCTGGCCAAACGGGAAAAACCGCTCGATCTGTCCGCATGGGATCTGATCGTATCCATCGAAACCGGAGGAGAAAAATACCGCCTGGAGCTGTCTCTTAAAAAACCGGATAATTACATGATTTACCGTCAGGTGCGGGACAAGTGGGTGCGGAGAAACCGTAAGGATGATGTGGCTATGGGCAAGATAATCGAAATGGGCATTTCATTCGACGACATCAACGCCAGGAATGGCGAGAAGGTCGATTTCAGCGTTACCCTCCTTGAAAATTGCATCGAAACAGAGCGCTGGCCAAAAACCGGTCATATCAGTTTCGCAGTCCCGGATGAAAGCTTCCAGTCGAAAATGTGGCAAGTGTAAAAAACAAGGATGAAGGATGAAGGATGAAAGGGGAAAGATAGTCTGAACCGCGGATGGTCAGGATGAAAGGATGAACGGGATGTCAACAGCAGATTATCCTTTGAAACCGCTTAAAACTGTTCTTGACAAAATAGTGAATATAGGTATATTGCGTTTGATAGTTAGATGAGAACACGATCGGATGGATGTGGTGGATTTAGCTGGGCAGAAATTGGTCAAATTTTAAAAATCATCAATCAACATAATCAACAATTAATGGAGGCGTGGCATGAGTATTTCGGTAAATGAAATAGAGGTACCAAATGCTGATAACGTAACGATAACAGAGGACACCTTATGTGTTGACCTCAGCGATGGGCGCACTATTTCGGTTCCTCTGGCATGGTTTCCCCGTCTTTTACAATCTACTCCTGAGGAGAGAAATAACTGGAGATTGATCGGCAAGGGGCGCGGTATTCATTGGGAAGATATTGACGAAGATATCAGCGTCGAAGGTCTTTTAGCAGGCAGACCATCAGGCGAGAGCCAATCCTCCTTTAAGAAATGGCTGGATAAACGGTCTTCTCGTCAATAATGACGCTCCTGCTGATTCGCTGAGAACCGAAAATATTAAGGTATTGATATGAGTCATTTTACGCCAAAAGAATACAAATTGGCGGAAGGTATTTTACAGAAAGAGACATTCTGCCTTTACAGATTTATGCAGAATTTATAATCATTGTTGGGCTTCAAATATGAACTCACAAGCCATAAAAAAAAGGAGTAGAAACTATATGTTCTCTGTCCCAAAGAAGTTCTCGGAACGCGTCCTAAAAACCCTCCCTAAGTTTCAGAAAGTACTTGCTTTGGCAAAAGATCGCGATGTAAATGAAGCAGATACTGTTTCTATTGTTAAAGATATTCTCGGAGAGCTTTTTGGTTATGACAAGTTTCTGGAGGTAACTAGTGAACTGGCAATACGCGGCACATATTGCGATTTAGCGATAAAGGTGAACGACCAGATTCAGTTCCTAATCGAATGCAAAGCGATTGGCCTGGCCATGAAGGAAAGCCACCTTAAACAGGCGATCGACTACGGAGCGAACAAAGGGATCCCCTGGGTTGTACTTACCAATGGGATGCTCTGGAGTCTATACAGACTCCGCTTTGAGCAGCCAATCTCGTACGACCCAGTTTTCAGCCTGAACTTGGCGGAAGTCAGTCCAAGAAGTGAGAAGGATATCGAGCTCCTCTACATACTTTCCAAAGAGGGATTGGAAAAAGCAGCAAGGGAAGAGTACTACAACAAGATTCAATCGATCAATAGGTTCATAATTGGGAACCTTATACTCAGCGAGACTGTAATCTCATCCTTACGGAAGGAAATCAGGAAATTCGCAGGAGATATACGTGTCGATGCAGCTGAGATCGAAGCCATGCTCAAAATGGATATTATCAAGAGAGAAATCATTGATGGTGAAGAAGCAAAGGCCGCTCAGGAACGGCTCAGAAAGTACTATAAGAAGATTGAGAGATTAGCAAGAAAGAAAGACATTTCAACTGATGAAACAACTCCGATTTTGAGCGAAAAACAAGAAAAGGACAGCAATCAGTCTAGTTAAGACGATGAGCAAGAAATCCAGAAAGCCTATGTCTAACAAAGCGCTGAAGCACGATAGGTATCGCGCGTTTTACAGCTTGGATGGTTGACAAGGTGATACGTTTCGGGATACCGGACGAATGGAAATCGTTTGCGTGGAGTAACCAAACTTTCCTGGAGCATTTTGAAGGGCTCGTTCATCCTATGTCCCCTTCTACCCCCCAAACACCCTCACCGCATCCAGTAAAAATTTCCCGCTGAAAAAAATGAGGAAAACTCCGCAGATTCCGAAGATGACTTTCTGGAACATCCGTCCGAACACGTGGCCGCACTTGAAGGGGGAATTCCATTCTTCGAATCTCGTATTTCCACAATTTAACCTTGCATTTTCCCTCCCTGTTTTTCATATATTCTGTATTCTGCCTTCCGAATAAACAATTCTTTCTCATATCACTCTTTACAGGACATAAATATATGGAAACCAAATCCTCTCTCTCCCGCCGGTCGGTTCTTCAGTGCCTGGGTCTGGCGGGAACTGCATCCGTGATTGGCGCATCTCTTTCAGTATTGCCAGCTTCAGCCGCTTCCCGTAAAACCGACGCATTTGCCCTGGTCGGAGACCGCTGGCACAATTTCGATTACATCCGCACAGCCCTGACCAAAACCCTGGTCAAGGAATCGGGCATTACCGCAGTTTTTACACCGGACAGCACCCTTCTTACTGCGGAGGAGCTGAAAGCCCACCGTCTGCTCATCATTCTCCAGGACGGCATGGTGTTTCCCGGCGGATACACCACCCCGTATGTGTTCTACGACCCGGAAAAGATGAAGATTGTGAGCGATCCTCCCCTGCCTAGATTCGACGAGAAGTACGAGATGTGGATTACCAAGGAACAGGGGAAAGCCATCCGTCAGTTTGTGGAGAAGGGCGGCTCGGCCTGGTTCTTCCATAACGCCAGCTACATATCCGGGGCAAACGAGGATTTTCGGCATGTCGAGGGGGCGCTGTTCACCGGGCATACGGCGTTCCGTCCCTACAAGATGAAAATCGTGAACAGCGACCACCCTATTACACAGGGTATCAGCAATTTTGTGGTAACCGAGGAGCAGCACTACCTGATTTACGACAAAGACCCCAAAAATGTGCTGATACGGAGCGTGAACGAGGAGGGGCTGGAATACTCCACCCCAAAGTACGGCAACCAGGGCGCCACCTGCGAAGCCTGCTGGGCGTACGATTATGGCAAGGGGCGGGTATGCTACATGTCTCCGGGGCACACCATCCAGAGCTTCTGGAACCCGGAGTATGTGAAACTACAAAAGAACGCGGTGAAGTGGCTGTTACGAGAGATATAAAGAAAGCCCAAAGCAGATAAAATGTCTGAACCACTGATTCGTATGATTCAAGTGATCAAAAATGATGAAAAACAAGTTGTTGCATCAATCATTATCAGGCTTTTATCATACGAATCAGTGGTTCAGACTATCTTTGTCACGTATCGTTAAAAATAAAAACGATAGGGCGCTACACACAAGGAGCAGCCATGCATATGAAAAATGCTGTCGCTTTTCTCTCAGTTTTTATTCTCCTGGACTTTCTACTCGCGGGTTCGGTTATCGCCGCCACCGAATTGGACCGCAAGGCGGAAGTGGAAAAGTGGGATAAGAAGGGACTCAGGTTTTCCACCGGAATGGTGACCGACGCCTCCAAAGATTTTCTCAAAATCCCCGAAGGTTATAAAGGGAAACGTGATTTCGAGGTGGCGAAAGCAGTGCCGGAAATCGAGTTTGCGCCTTTCCGGGGGCAGAATCCCTACTTCTTCCCCGAAGACAACAAGGGGCTCTGGTCCGAGTGGGGCGAGGTGACCCGCGGCCCCAACGGCTGTTTCTACATGGCGACCGGAGACCACCGCAGCAAGGACGGCCATGTATTCATCATAGAGTATGACCCGAAAAAGAAAGACTGCCGCATCGTTGTGGATGTGGCGCAGCTCTGCGGCTGGAAAAAAGGACAGTATGTGGACGGCAAAATCCACGGCAAGATGGATATCATGCCGGACGGCACCCTGGTTGCCGCCACCTGGCTCGGCCATGATGTGACTGCGGACGAGGTCGCCCACGGCTATGTGCGCGGCGGGCATTTATTGACCTATAATGTTTTTTCCGGCGTGGCGATATACCACGGAGTCCCCCTCTATGGCGACAGTTGGCCCTACCATTCCATCGACCCGCATACCTGGACGATGCTCGCCATCGGCAACGAGCAGATGTTCATGTCTTACGATGTGCGCAACGATAAGCTCCTCTATGGCGGCCGCCCGCCCAGGAACATGATCTGGAATTCGCGTTCCATGCTTCTCGATGAAGACACCGGCCTCGTTTACAGCACCAACACCTCGAAAGACCATAATTTCACCCCCAACAAGGAAGACTACAACTTTGTCTGCTTCGACCAGAAAACCAACCTTTTCAGCATGCTGAAATGCAAGGTCCCGGTGAACCCTGTCACAGGATTATGCTCCGCCCTCCGCTCATACACGGAGCGCCGCACGCCGGAAGGGTTCTTCTGGTGCTTCGATTACCAGGGGACGATGTTCAAATTCTTCCCCGACGAGGACAGGACCGAGCTTGTGGGGATGAACTGGGATGAAAAGGGCGTTTATACCACAAGCATCGCCATGAGCCCGAAATACCGGTATCTCTATTATGTCCTCAGCGCCCAAGGACAAGGACAGCAGTGGGGGTCGCCGGTTATCCAGTACGACACGAAAACCGATAAAAAGAAAGTGATTGCCTTCCTTGCGCCCTACTATCATGCCACGTACGGCTATCTGCCGGGGGGAACATTCGGCATCGAACTCAACGAAGACGGTTCCCTCCTGGTCATACACATGAACGGGCAGTTTGGTCCCTGGAGCGAGCGGAGCGCCTATAACCAGACCTCCATTTTCGCAGTACATATCCCGGAGTCCGAACGGGGGGAATGAAGGACAACCCAAAGCAGAGGGTTGTCTGAACCACTGATGCGCTTGATGGAAATGATAAAAGATGATAAAATATTGCGAAATAGATAGTTGTGTATGTTTAGAGTGTTTAAATCTTGAATCAAGTTCACGATGACACATGTCATGCCGAACTTGTTTCGGCATCTATTTTTGAAAGGAAACGCTAATCTTATCTTGAACCAAAATGCATTCTTATCTCTTTTCATCATCTTTTATCACATGCATCATACAAATCAGTGGTTCAGACAATCTTTGAGATACTTTTATAGATTATGATTCGCCAGAGGGGGAGAAATTCATGGAGAAATGTTTGATTTTCACATTGGCGTTGGTATTCGCTCTGGCTTTCGTGTCCTGGAGCGCAGAGAAAAAGAGCGCGAAAACCGGCCAGGTAGTCTGGGATATCAATACCATCACCGCTGTCGGGGGCTATCCCACTGAGGTGCTTGGTGCGCCTAAAGTCATCAACACACCGGGAGGAAAAGCGGTGGAGTTCGACGGCGTTAAGGACGGCCTCATCGTCGATTCTTTTCCCCTGGCCGGTGTCGGGTCATTTACCCTCGAAGTGATATTCTGCCCCTATAGCGACGGCCCTGCGGAACAGCGCTACTTTCACCTTCAGGAGAACGAGGACGGCAACCGTATCCTGCTCGAAACCCGCATCATGGACGGGAACAAGTGGAGCCTGGATTCGTTCATACAGTCCAACGAAACCAATCAGACCCTCCTTGACAAGACCATCACCCATCCCACCGGCGCCTGGTACAACGCCACGCTTGTTTTCGACGGCAAAGAGATGCGTCACTATATAAATGGAGTGAAGGAACTGTCTGCGGAAATCAAGGCGTTCACCCCTTACATCGGCGGAAAAACATCCGTCGGGGTGCGCATGAACAAGGTATTCTGGTTCAAGGGCGCCATCGGTAAAGCCCGGTTCACCCCCTGGGCGCTCTCGCCGGGTGAGTTTTTGAAACCGTAAAAAGCAGGGATGCATGACTCTTTCCGTTATCATACCGGCGCACGGCCGTGAAGAACTGCTCATACTCTGCCTGAAATCTCTGGATAAAAACGTCCAGGGAGATAGAGAGTACGATGTCTGTGTCATCGATGACGGCAGCGGTCTCGATGAAGGGAGCGTACGAGAAAAGGGCGCCGTCTCATATCCGCTCATCTGGAGACAGTTCGAGACCCGGCGGGGAAGGAGCGCCGCCCGTAACGAGGGTATCCGGGCTGCTACAGGCGGGATCATCGTCTTTCTCGATTCGGATATGGAGGCGAGGGAGGGATTCCTCCGTGCGCACGTTGAAAGCCACCGTAACCGGCCTCATACCGCCGCCATCGGGAAAATCGTCTGGCCGAACGGCGGCGGGTTCATCCGCTACATCGGTTCGCGGGGCATCACCAAGCTGAAACCGGAAAGCGATGCTCCTCCCTGGTATTTTGTGACCGGGAATTCATCTGTAGAGCGCGCCGATCTTCCGGGGAACGCTCCCTTTGACGAAACTATCCCCGGCTGGGGAGGCGAAGACCAGGACCTGGGGATGAAACTGGCGAATGCGGGCGTTCGGTTCGTTCCCGCGCCGGACGCCGAATCATACCACCATTTCCACGGCGGCCTCAGCGGCCATTTGCGGCGTACTCAGCTTTACGGCTCTCGGAGCCTCCCCATCCTGGCCGGCCGTTACCCGGAACTCCGACGGGCGCTGCATCTCGATCTCCTCCGGTCTCCTGCCTGGAAACTGCTCATTTCCTCCCCTGCCTTCCATGCTCTGTCCTGGGCGGCGCAGATGCTCGATGTCTTCCCCTTGCCGGTGAAACTCTACGATTACCTCACTTTTGCCGCTTATTCCCGCGGCTTTTTGGAAGCTGAAAAAAAATGAAATTCTTTATTATCGTATTCTTTTCATTCGCCATTATTTCCTGCGCCGGGAAAATGGGGGAAAAACCCCAATCGCCCCGTGCACTCGCTCCGCCTCCTTCTGTTACCGGCTCAGTCCGTCTGACCTTTCTCGGTGTATTCGGAACGGAAAAAATATCGCCCTGGGGAATGTCTTTCGGCGCGGACGGCACTCTCTATGTCTGCGATCGTGATCACGCCGGCGTCATCCGCATGGACGGCGAGGGGAAAGTCATTTCACGGTTCAACGGCCTTGAATCACGGGTGCAGCGGATGTTCGCCCCGATTGATGTGTGCGCCTCCGGGGGGATCGACATCTATGTTCTGGACGGCGCCAATTCACGGATATTGCGGCTGGACCGCGACCTCCGGAACGCCTTTGTAGTATACGACGGCAGCGCTGAAGAAAAGAATCGTTTCAGCACATTCAACGGCATGACCTATGACCGTGAATCAGGCGACCTGTACATCACCAACGGGAGCGACGGCTCACTGATCCGGATGGATATGATCAGCAAATCAGTAGGCGCCGCCGGGGGGTTCGGCTCGGACAAGAAGAGCCTGCTGGAACCTGTAGGACTCGACGTGGACAAGGACGGCGCGCTCCTTGTTGCCGACCGCAAGTACGGAGCGGTGGCGGTCATGCTTCATTTCGGCGCAGATATCCGGTACATCGGAAAAAATGTCCTGGAAGCTCCTGTCGATGCGGCAGTTCTCCCGCAAAACCTGCTGGCGGTGGCGGATCGGCGGGGAGTAGTGATAGTGAACCGAACAGGAACGGCGGAAGCTCTGGCAGGCTTTGGCGTTGACCGTGAGATGGCTCCCCGCTCGGTCGCCTACCGTGAGGGAAAGCTCTATATCTCCGATGCCCTTTCCGGTTCGGTGCTGGTGTATAAACTGGAATGATATAGTATTCAATATATTACATTGAACAGGATTTACAGTTTGATAGGCTTTCTTGACATTCGGTATGAGTTATCGTATTTTTCTTTTATAAAGAAAATGTACTTGGTGCGGCGAAACCTCAACTTTGCCACATATTGGAGATATTATGAAACGTAATGAATGGCAAATCTCTCAACTCACTCTTCCCCAAAAACTGGATTTGCTGGAGGCTGTTTGGGAGGACTTGAGTAGAAACGAGGATACATTGGAGTCCCCGGCCTGGCATGAGTCGATTCTGAAAGAACGGGAGGCCGCCCTTTCGGCAGGCAACGCAACGCTGTCTGATTGGGATAAAGTGAAAGAGAGAATCCGGCGGAAGGTTTCATGAGAATCAGAATTCTCGATACAGCCGAAAACGATATCGTAGAGGGATTTCGATTTTACGAATCACAATCACCCGGTCTCGGTTTCTATTTCCTTGATTCTCTCTATTCAGATATCGATTCCCTCGCTTTTTACGCAGGTATACATCGAATAGTATTTGGTTATCATCGGTTGCTCTCAAAACGCTTTCCATTTGCTGTATATTATCATATCGTTGGAGAGGATGTATTGGTAAGCGCTGTTCTTGATTTCAGACGGGGCCCAAGTTGGATACATGAGCGATTAAAAGAGTCGGATATGGAGTGATATACGAAGTAACTTATACGAAATATTGATGTTGGTATCATAATAAAATTGACACTTAGATTAATCCGATCAGCGGCATTTTTTCTAACAAAATGGAATAAAATCGAATCATTTCGAGTTAAGCCGCGCTATATTCAAATTCCTTAAAAAATCTTTTTGATGAAAAAACACTCAATTCGGAAATATACAAATGGCCACTAATACTTATAGCTTTAAGACTTATGAAGAAGTGGCAACATACCTTCTTAATCAAATGGCGGAAGAATTCGGATTGCAGAAGGTTGAAGACAAGCAAAAGATAATCGGTCTTAGATCAGGAACCGTATGGGAGATTGATGGAAAGGGTATTGGCGATGGTAATACCAAATTCGTAATCATCGAGTGTAAAAGATATACTGCTTCAAGACTAAACCAGGAGATCGTTGGTGGACTCGCTTATCGAATTAATGATACTGGTGCATCCGGTGGCATTATTGTCTCCCCTCTTGGCCTCCAAGAAGGTGCCAAAAAAGTTGCAGCAGCAGAGAATATTATCCCAGTAATCATTGATGAAAATAGTTCCTCTACTGACTACATCATGAAGTTCCTGGATAAGATAAAAGTTGGTTTGAGCGGCCAACTCGATATGAGTAGTTCGCTTGGCAAACTGGTTTCCCGGAAGGATGGGACAATAGAAGATAAAGGCTGTTAGTAAGAAGCAATTTTTCTTCTCGTTCTTCGAAAAGGTTTCTTTATCATTTTTTATCAATTTCAACGCGCCCATCACCGGTTCAGTCAGTCTTTTATCCTGCCCATCCTTCCATCATGGGTATCCGCGGTTCAGACAAGAGTATCAATAATAAATATTGACATTCGGCCTGTTTTTTCTATATTGCACCCGTTCTTTATCCCGTTTTGCATCCATAATTCGCGGAAGGGACTTGGCTATGGAAAATAAAAAGAAAAAAAGTCAGGAAAAGAAGACCGAACCTCATGAATTTAGATATGAAGATCTCCTGGATGGTTTTTCCATGAAGGAAGAGGATGATGCAACCAAAAATATTCCCGTCGTGGAAACCCCTGATATGGATGATCAGGCACTCGCCGAGCTTCTTGGGGATGAGGCAGAGAAACGCATAGTCAAAAAGGGCGCCGATAGTTTAGACACAGCTTTAGAAGATGATACGGATTTGGAGAAGGAGTTTGAGAAGCTGGATCTCAGTTCCGTCTCTGAAGAATTGGAGGCAGACACTGTTACGGCGCAACCCGGAACACGTAAAAAACTGGAAATGGATGTCATTGCAGTAGACTCCGCGGAACCGGATATAAAGAAGCCGGAATTTGTTATCGAGGAAGACCAGGGCGGGTATGCTTCCCTTCTCAGCCAACTCGAAAATGAGGAGAAGCCGGAGGAACCCGCTGAATCAAAAGAAGGCAAACCGGAAGTCGACTTTTCTGATCTGGAACTGGAAAAACTGGCCGGCCTTGATCTTGAGGAACTTTCCGATAAGGATGAATACAACCGTGACGCCGACAGGAAAGTTACGTTGAGTGAAAGGGATACCCGGGAATTGCCCTCTCTCGATGACGAGCCTTCCGATGAACCCGCCATAATGGATGCAGAAGCTGATAAAGAGGTATCATCGGATGTTAATGAACCGGAAAAACCGGCGCCAGAGATGGATTTTCTCGGCCTTTCCGGAATCCAGTCAAAACCTGAAAAATCCGCCAAATCTGTACTTTCCCTTACCGAGGTGCTTTTCGAGGGGGTGGAGATGGATTTTGATGAGCAGATCGATGCCGTTACTCATGCCGAGCTTCTCCTGGCCCAGGGAAAGAGAAAAGAGGCTGCTAATGCTTTTCAGCATCTGTCGGAGACGAAAGGGGTAACGCACTGGGTAAGCAAACGGCTTCGCATGCTTACCGTTCCTGAAAAATAAAGAAGACCAGTTAAGTATAGAAGGCTTGTGAAAAAATTCGTTTAATTGATAGATGCCGAAACAAGTTCGGCATGACGTCATCCTGAACTCGTTTCAGGATCTACACGATAATACAAACCAACTTTTTCACAAGCCTTCTAGAACAGGTGGGTAAATCCACATCCTGTTCAGCGTATATCCTTCATTTTCATCCTTCATCCTTTTCCCTTTATCTTTCAGAATTCAGATGTTATTCTCTTCCCTCAGATTTCAACATTCCGGTATAAACTGGCCATCCCCTATATTTTTTAAATCAATATTTTGTAACTCTTTATGATCCTTATCTTTCCACGAAAATATATTCTTGAAAATATTCTTGGGTTTAAGTCCTCTTGAAGGACTAATCCCCCCTGTCGGACATCCCCCCCTATTAAGGGGGGAATCATGTTAGCAGGCAAGCTTTTACCCCCTTAACAAGGGGGTCGCCGCTTTATGCGGCGGGGGGATTTTATCTAAAGAGCAGATAAGTAATATGGCATATCTATCGCCGAATAAAAAATGGGGGATGGCCATTCCGGTATAAATGCTTGACAGAAGCCCCTTTTGTCTGTTATATATACGTGAGATACTTCGACAAGCTCAGTTCTCAGTCTGCGGACGCTGAACTCGTCGAAGCGTCACCCGGAGGAATTGTGTTTGACAGGATTGTCGGCCAGGAGAATGTAAAAAAAGTTCTCGCTTCCATGCTTGAAACGGGGAAGATACCACATGCCCTTCTCTTCGCAGGCCCTTACGGCGCCGGGAAGGGCGAAACGGCGCTTGAGTTTGCCCGGATGCTTCTCTGTACGAATGGTCCGCTTTCCGGCTGCACCTCCTGTTCCGCCTGTATACGGTCGTCACGGATCGAGCATCCGGACCTGCATCTTCTCTTCCCGTTTCGTAGCAGGCCGGTAAAGGATGACGGCGAATGGTACGAGGATATCCAGAAACACCGTAAGCTGATCCGGGAGGGATATCAGCCGGTAGAGTACGAGAAAAACCGTCAGATTGTGATTGATCTGGTCAGCGAAGTGCAGGAACGTCTGATGGAGAGTTCTTTCGAGGGCGGACGCAGGGTATGTATTATTTTCCAGGCGGATCGACTCAATGACAAGACCGGCAACATGCTCCTGAAAATCCTCGAGGAACCTCCGGATGATGTGCATTTCATCCTGACTACAGAACGGATATCCTCGGTTCTGCCGACAATCGTGTCACGGGCGTCGGTTCTGCGGTTCCGGCGTTTGAAGGAAAAGGAAATTGAAGAGTACCTGAAAAATTTTCCGGATCTGACCGCAGAACAAATGAAGTCATGCGCCCTGTTCGGTGAGGGCAGCATCAAGACTGCGAAAGCGTTTGCCTTCCAAAACAAGGAAGATGGACGGACAAAGTCGTACGAAATCTACCGGAATGTGGCACTGGGCGGACCAGATGCTGTAACAGCCAATGCCGCTCCGTTCCTCTGGTCCAGGGAAGTGCGTGATGCCGAGGAGATAATTAACGGCTTTGCGCTTTGTACACGCTCCGTCCTGGAACTGAAATCGGGAATATGTAAAAATGAGAACGTGCTTCCCCAATCTATGCGCGAATTGGCGGATGCGACGAATCTCGCTTCTCTCCACAGGTTATCGGGCAGGCTCGAAAATGCTATCGAAATGCTTGGCCGAAATGTGAATATTTCCAATGTTATGACCAAACTACTATACGAGATACATGACACCTATAGATAACAATCCTGTTCGTTCTCCGGAAATTACGGTTTATGAAATAGAGTTCAAAGGCAGCAGGAGAGATTACTACCTGCGGCCAGACAGTATAGTACTCAGACCCTCTGATTTCGTCATCGTTCAAGCGGACCGTGGAGAACACATCGGCAGATTTAACCGCTCGGGTCTAAAATCCTCTTTCCCCCAGGTCAAGGAATTAAAGAATATCCTCCGGCTTGCCTCTTACACTGATCTCGAGATCATGATGGATGATCGATCGAAGGAGGAAGAGGCTTTCATAGTCTGCCAGAAGAAAATCGAAGAACACGATCTTAAGATGAAACTGGTGGATGTCGAATACCAGTTCGACGGCAATAAAATCTGCTTCTATTTCACCGCCGACAAACGTATCGATTTCCGCGCCCTGGTGAAAGATCTGGCCGCCGAATACCGAACCCGCATCGAGCTGCGGCAGATCGGCGTTCGCGATGAGGCCCGGAGGCTGGGAGGAATCGGAGTCTGCGGGAGAACCCTCTGCTGCAAAACCTTCCTCAGTCAGTTCGAGCCGATCACCAGCCAGATGGCCCGTAACCAGAACCTGAGCCTGAGTCCCTCCAAAATCAGCGGACTCTGCGGCAGACTCATGTGCTGCCTGGCATTCGAGGAAGATTTCTATAAGATCCAGGCCGATGTACTCCCGAAGGAGGGCGCCCTGGTGAGGGGTGAAGGCAGACAGTACCGGGTGATGAAGGTTGACATCCCCAACGAGTATTTCGTCCTCCAGGATGAAAAAGGTATCGAGAGCACCCATGGAATGAGCGAATTCACCCTTTTCCGGTCGGCGCCAACGCCCAAAGGTGAGGGAGAGAAAGAATGTAATGGGTGCGGCAAAGAATGCTTGAACAATCTCCCGGAGAACAACGAAGATCCGGAGGCGGTTTCCTGATGACAAAACCCAAGTTTTATATTACGACTGCCATAGATTATGTAAACAGCCTGCCCCATATCGGAACCGCCTATGAAAAGATTGCGGCGGATTGTATCGCCAGGGCGAAGAGGCTTCTCGGATACGATGTGCGTTTCTGCATGGGAACCGACGAACATTCCATCAATGTCAAGAAAAAAGCTCTTGAGAGCGGCCTCGATCCCATGACCTACTCCGACCTCATGGCGCCCCGGTTCCAGGAGATTTGGCGGAAGCTTTCCATCTCCAATGATGACTTCATCCGTTCCACGGAGCCTCGCCATATCACCGGAGTTATCGAACTTTTCAAAAGGATCGATGCCGGCGGCGACATTTATTCCGATGTCTATAAAGGCTGGTACTGCGAGGGATGCGAGACGTTCATCCAGGAAAAGGACATGGTTGAGGGAAAATGTCCGAACCATACAACAGTCCCTTCCTGGATCGAGGAGCGGAATTATTTTTTCCGGCTTTCCCGGTACGGCCCGCCCCTGCTGGAACACATCCGCAAGCATCCGGATTTCATCCGGCCGGAAACGCGGAAAAACGAAATCGTCCGTCTTTTAGAGAGCGGTCTTGAAGATATCAGCGTTTCCCGTTCAGGATTCGACTGGGGCATTCCCCTGCCGGAAGACCCCGGCCATGTTGTGTATGTCTGGTTCGACGCCCTGATCAATTACCTGTCCGCTCTCGGTTTCGGGGGAAGCGATGAAACCCTGGTGTGTAAATACTGGCCGGCCGATCTCCATGTCGTCGGCAAGGATATCACCCGTTTCCACTGTGTAATCTGGCCCGCCATGCTCCTGAGCGCAGGCGTTCCGATTCCGGTTTCCGTTTACGGCCACGGGTTCATCTACCACCGTGGGGAGAAGATGTCCAAGAGCCTTGGCAATGTATTGTCACCCCTCGATGTGGCGGACCGGTTCGGCGCCGACCCGCTCCGGTATTTCCTCCTCCGTGAGGTGGTATTCGGAAATGACGGCGATTTCACCTACGACCGCTTCACCGAACGATACAACAGCGACCTGGCGAACGATCTGGGGAACCTGTTCAGCCGGGTTGTTGCCATGATCGGCCGCTATTTCGGCGGCGCTATTCCGCTGGACGCCGGGCTGCCCCCCGATGCCCTCTCCTTGTCCTACCCGGAGACGGTTAAAAAATGGATCGCGGCGATGGAAAAGTATGAGCTTTCGGCTGCCTGTGATATTGTCTGGGAGCTGGTGCGGGCCGCCAACCGGCGGGTAGAGGAAAGCGCGCCCTGGAATCTGGCCAAGGACCCCGCAAAAAGAGGCGACCTGGCCTCTGTGCTCTATGACCTGGCCTGTGTGAGCGGGGGTGTCGCCATCCTTCTAGAGCCTTACATTCCTGCCACTGCGGCAGCGATGTGGAATGCCCTCGCTTTGCCCGGAGATGTCGCCGATTCCCGGCTTTCTGAGCATTCCCATGTGCCCCTGGTTCCGAAAGGGGTGCGCCTGGAAAAAGGGAAGGCATTGTTCCCGAGGATAGAAGTATTGGAAGGCAAACTCAATTTAGGGGGAACACTTACAGCCGAGATTAATTACGCCAATACGGACAAGGAGAAATCCACAGTCATGGAAGATAAAAAGGAAATACTGGAATCACCCTCATTGGCGGCCAAACCGCCTGTTTCGCCGGAAGAGGGATTCATCGATATCGAGGAGTTCGGGAAAGTCGATCTCAGGGTCGGAACGGTTACCAGAGCAGAGCGTGTGGAGGGGTCCTCGAAGCTGCTTCGGCTCGAGATCGATGACGGTATGTGCGGGCGTAAAATTCTCGGGGGAATCGCTCAGTATGTGGCGCCGGAGGAGCTTACCGGCAAACAGGTGGTGTTTGTCGCCAACCTGAAACCCCGCAAAATGATGGGCGAGATGTCCCAGGGCATGGTCCTCGCGGTTACCGATACTGACAAGCTTTTTCTCCTTCACCCGTCCGGGAAAGTCAGTCCCGGCTCGAAAGTGAGCTGAAGTGCTCGCCGATACGCACGCTCACCTCGATTTTGAGGACTTCGACAGCGACCGGGACCAGGTCATCGAAAGGGCGGCGGAAGCGGGCGTAAGCTGTATCATCGATCCGGGTATCGATGCGGCGTCATCCAAAAAAGCGATTTCCCTGGCGGAAAAGTATGGAATAGTGTATGCTGCGGCGGGCATCCACCCCAATAATGTCGCTGGGGCTTTGCCGGAGGATATGGAGATTATCGCCCGTCTTGCGAAGCGGGAGAAGATTGTCGCCATCGGTGAAACCGGACTTGATTTTTACCGTAACCGGACGCCGAGTGACATGCAGGTGCAGAGTTTCCAAAAACACCTTGAACTGGCAAAAGAGATGAACCTTCCGGTCATCATCCACTTCCGCCGGGTGGAAAGAGAGGGAATCGAGTTGGCCGGCATAGAGCGGTTCAAAGGATTGAGAGGAGTTTTCCATTGTTTCGGCGGCGCAGTGGATTTTGCCCTGGAGCTGGTTGATATGGGATTTTGCATCGGCTTCGACGGTCCCCTGACGTACCCGAATTCGGATCGGATCGAAGTGGCAGAGGCAGTTCCCCTGGAACGGTGTCTGATCGAAACCGATTCGCCGTTCCTTGCCCCGCAGAAATACCGTGGACGCCGGAACGAGCCTTCATTCGCAGGCGAGGTGGCAAAGAAGCTGGCGGAGATAAAAAATCTTGGTGTTGAGGAGGTAGCCGCGGTAACAGGGCGCACAGCCGGTGCACTCTTCGGTATCGGCGGATAGATGACTGAGAGAGAGGACAGGCGCCGGAGGAAAAAACGGTTCGGACAGCACTTTCTGGCCAACAGCCGCACCGCCTTACGGATTGTGGAAGCCGCGGACATTCAGCCCGGAGACATGGTCCTCGAGATCGGCCCGGGGAAAGGGGTGCTCACTTCACTGCTCCTTGATCGGGCAAAGAAGGTCACTGCAGTGGAAATCGACCGTGACCTTATCGGAAAGCTCTCAGAGCAATTCGGGAGCAGGAGCGGTTTTCACCTTATCGAAGGCGATATCCTCGCTCTGGATATGCAAAAGGTTTTCCGTGATTCCCCCGGACGAATAAAGGTGGTTTCTAATTTACCTTATAATATCTCCACCCCTGTCATCGATCTCCTTATCCGGAACAGGGCGCTCGTGTCGTTTGCGGTGCTCATGATACAGAAAGAGGTCGCTCAGCGGCTTCTCGCTTCACCCGGCTCCAAAGACTACGGCCTTACCACGATCAATCTGGGGTTGTGCGCCCGGGTGAAAAAAATAATGGATGTGAAACCGGGAGCATTCAATCCGCCTCCGGAGGTCATGTCCAGCGTAGTGGCCGTTACATTCGGTCCGGATTATCTCTATCCCCTCAGGGATGAGAAAATATTTTTCGAAATGACCGGCGCCGCTTTTCGCCATCGGCGCAAGATGGTACGGAATACCCTGATTCCTTACCTGGTTTCCGGAGGGATACCGGAAGAGGAAGCAGGGCGTCTTCTGGAAATGGCATGCATCAGCCCCACCGTCCGGCCGGAAAACCTGAGCGTGTCCGATTTCGTAAAGTTGAGCAATGCATTATATGAAGAACTTTTATTGCTACATAACCATGCGGAGTAGGAGCCATGAGGTTCACTTCGACGGCGACGGTCATCATTGCCGTCGGATTTTTCTCCCTCTGTGCAGGCAATGCGGGAGGGGAGGGAAAAATCGGCAGTGCAATCTTCGAGCGAAATGACCGGCTCCTTACCTGGCAGACGAACAATTCAGGTTTATTCATTCTCAAGCCGAATCTGAAATGCACCCTGGAAAGCGCCCTTTCCACAAGTGTGAACCTGACTACCGGAACTGACATGCGGAACCGGTGGTACGACAAGGTGTACAACAAAGCTCAGCTGGAATACGATTATTCCGACAAGATCAACGTTCGGATGAACATGGGGGAGGACTGGAACAGGGATACCATGAACCGGCTGGGCAATACGCTCCTGACCACCAATTATGGCGGTGTGGTCCGTTATAAACCTTCACCGGACTGGAACCTGGCAGGCAAAGCGGGACAGATGTACGACCGCCGTTTCGATTACCGTGACACCGGAACCACTGTTGCAGGAGAGCTCCACTATTCAGGCGCGCCGCTTTCCGGGATGAAAAACCTCAATGCGCAGATGGATGTCAACGGTGGAACATCTAATCTGAAACGTACGAACGATGTCTCTCAATTCAGAGGCGCCCTGACATATGAAAATCCGCTGGCCGATGTGGGCCTGGAATTACGGGGCAACCGTTCCAAACGGGGTTACCTTTCCGATGTGGATAGAAAGAACATAGAAGAGAGGGAATCCGCCGATCAGGAATTGATCCTGACCCTCCAGCGGGGAATCATCGAGAACATTCTGGCCGCTCCGGCGTTCGCGTTCAGGATGAATCTGGGAAACCGGCGGATTGACGATACAGCAAACAACCGTCGCCAATCCTCGAAATTCATGACCAATTCCAAAGGAGGGATAAGGGAATTCGAAGTAAGATATGGCAGAACCCTGGGGCGATATCTTTCGGCGCTCCTGGAAACCGGGTACAGCAAAGATGAAAGCAATGTGGAGCAGATCATACGCTCCCGTAACCAGACTGATGTGTACACACGGGGTACTTTTGGGATTGTCCTTGGGAAACTGGACAGCCTCGAAGTTATCGGATGGATTAAACGCACCCGTATCGATACTCCCCCGGGAGTAGCGAACAACCGGGATGAATTGAAAATTGAAAGCGGGGCAAAATATAAACGCCGGTTGACAGAGAATCTGAAGACAGCACTTGACTTTCGGGTGTTGGAGACGCATTATGTAAACATTGACGTATCGCAGTCATCCCAAAATAAATGGATGAAAACCTATCAGCTCTCTCCTTCACTGGTGTATGCTCCGCTGCCCTCGGTGGAAATTCGGCATGAGGTAGGTTTATATGCCAGCTACATCGATTTCGATTTTGATTCGGATTCCATGCCCCGGAGCACCATCACCCGCCGGGTGTCATCTGAAACCTGGATAGAAGGCGCAGTATCTTCAAAGACGAGATTCACCGCCGGGGTCATGTTCGAAGACAACGATTACGGCCGGCTTACCACAAGGGATTTCAGGATTCCGGCCGAAGACGGGATCAGAAGATTTGCCGATATATCGGTAGAATATGAATTTGCTCCCTGGATGATTTTCGTCCCGCATTACATATATGCCATAAGGAAAGACTATTCGGTTGTATTGAACACAGTAGAGCGCAGAGAAATCGATCAAACCTATGGTCTTGATATAAGTCTTTTCGACAGCCGGAGACAATCCGGCCATGATTGCATCATCGGATTAAAACGAGTGGTGAGAGGTACAACCAAAGAACCTCCCCAGATAAGAAACTACATCAGCATGACATTAAAGTATGGATTTTAAGCCATGGTTGAAAAAGTACCGCGCTGGGTTTTGACCGGTCATGAAATAGAGATTATTGTAGAACGTTTAATCCACGAGCAGCCCATGCCTGTCCACTTTGCAAGGATGCTCGCCATAAGAGGCATTACCTCCATCAGGGAAGCAACTGCATTCATTAATCCCTCGCTCGATGATCTCCGGGATCCTTTCCTCATGAAAGACATGGATAAAGCGGTGGCCCGGCTGAAGAAGGCCATGAATACCGGCGAACGGATCATGGTGCTTGGCGATTATGATGTGGACGGGGTCTGCGGGACAGCGCTATTTGTAAGGATAATGACCAGTCTGGGCATTAAAGTTCACTATCATGTACCCGATCGTTTCAAGGAAGGATACGGCGTCTCCAGGGAAGCCATCGACCGGGCTTCAGCATTGGGAGTGACGCTTATCATCACAGTCGATTCCGGAATAACTGCTTTCGATGAAGCGGAGTATGTAAAAAGCAAGGGTATGGATTTCATCATTACCGACCACCACGAACCCCAGGCCAACCAACTCCCGGCCGCAATGGCGGTTCTGGACCCCAAGCTGGCTGGCAGCAGCTATCCATTCCGTGATCTGGCCGGTGTGGGAGTCATGTTCAAGCTTCTCCAGGCCCTCTTTATCGATACCGGAATGGACCCCGCCGATCTCTACGATGATCTCGATCTGGTCGCTCTGGGGACCGCGGCGGATGTGGTGCCATTAGTGGACGAGAACCGCGTTCTGGCCAAATTCGGAATAGAGCGCATGAAAAATACCGCCAACACCGGTCTCGCCGCCCTTATGGAGATATCGAAAGCCATGAAGGGCCGCTCCAATTCCAACAACATCATCTACCTTCTTGCCCCGAGGCTGAACGCGCCGGGAAGGCTGTCGAGCGCCTCTAAAACAGTGGAGCTGCTCACCTGTGAGAACTGGCTCAGGGCGCTGGAAATCGCCGATGACATCGAGAAGGAGAATGCCACCCGCCGCGAAATGAATGACCGTGTGTATGCCGAAGCGGAATCGATGATCCGCGAACTCGATCAGGATGTTTGGAATAGAGGCATCGTTCTGGCCTCCAAGGATTGGCACCAGGGAGTGATCGGAATCGCGGCCTCACGGATTGTGGAGAAATACTACCTGCCTACCGTGCTTATTTCCCTTGAAGGGGGTGTCGGGAAAGGCTCGGCCCGGAGTATCAAGGAATTTGACATATGCGGAGCCATGAGCGAATGTGAGAACATCCTCGACACCTATGGCGGGCACAAGTATGCTGCGGGACTTTCCATTAAAGCCGACAAGATCGAGGATTTCAAGCTTCGGTTCAGCGAGATTATCAGCCGTGATCTGCCCTTAGGCATTCCGGCGCCGAGCATCACCATCGATTCGGAGGTCGATTTTTCCTGTCTTAACAGTCATATGATCAACTTCCTCAACAAACTTTCTCCATTTGGGGAAAACAATCCCATACCCCTCTTCCTGACCCATAACCTGAGAGCGGTCAGCGATTCACGGGTTGTGGGAAAGAATCACCTGAAATTCAAACTGACCGACGGGGCTGCCAGTTTTGACGCCATCGGGTTCAATATGGGCGAATTCAAAGACAGGGTGAGATCCGATGCGCCGCCGATGGACGTGCTTTACAATGTTGAGGAGAACGAGTGGATGGGCAAAAAAACCATTCAGCTCGTTGTAAAGGCGATACGGTAAAAGGACAAGTCTGAAAAAGACAGAATAAAAAAATTAAATGAAGAAAAAAACATTAGACATGATTAACAGGATTCACATGATTAGAATAAAATGTATAATATAATCTTGTAAAATCTTGTAAATCCTGTCAAAATTTTTTATGCAGTTTTCTGCGGTACAACCGGTTGATCACCTGGGTTCATCGGCATGAGTGAAACAAAAGCAAATCCGGATACCGGTGAGGATATTATCTATATCCTGCAGGAAAATACCGCAAAAAAGGTCTGGACTTTCGCCGGCGGCAAGGGAGGCACCGGGAAAACAGCCCTCACCGCCAATATCGGAGTGGCGCTTGCCACCATGGGCTACCGGGTCATTCTGGTTGACGCCGATCTGGGCGGCGCAAACCTTCACACCATTCTCAACATCAAGCGCCCTCGCCTGACCCTGGCCGATTTTCTCAACCGCCGCGTCAGCAGCCTTCAGGAAATCCTCCTCCCTACACCAAGCGAGAACCTCCGGCTTATCAGCGGCGGGAGCGACATGGTCGGACTGGCCAATATCACTTTCCAGAGCAAGGTCCGCCTCCAGAAGCACCTTGAACTCCTTGAAGCCGATTATATCCTTATCGATCTCGGCGCCGGAACAAGTTTCAACACGCTTGATTTCTTCGTGCTCTCCAACGAGGGCTTTATCATCTCAAATCCCGAGCCGACCGCCAAAATCAATGCCTACTCCTTCCTCAAAAGCGTCGTCTACCGTCTGATTGAACGTGAATTCAAACGGGGCACAGAAATCAGCGAACTTATCGTGCGGGAAGGCCGTAATAATAAAAGCGGCAGCCTTTCCATCCCCGAACTGATTAAACGTATCACCCAGGTGGACCCCGCCTCTTCAAGACAGATCCGCGATATCCTGACCCGGTTCCACCCCAAACTGATCATGAACAAGCTGCGGAGATACTCCCAGGAGAAAGAAGGGATTCAACTCGCCGGACTTACCGAAAAATATCTGGGGGTTTCCATGGAATACATCGGCATGGTGCGGGATGATTCCCACGTAATCGACTCCTCGGAACTGATGATGCCGTTTGTACTCCAGTTCCCGGGGAGCAGGGCATCCAAGGATATCTATACCATTGTCGGAAACCTGGGAATAACGGACAGGCTGGGACGATTTGATACCAACAGGGCGACGAAACTCAAGAAGTACATCCGTTCGGAACGAAACTACTGGTATCAGGAATAAAAAAAGTGGCAAAGTGACAAAGTAAAAGCTCCTCCTCTTTCTTCGTAATTCTGTCTTCCTATTTTCGTTTAATAATTGAAAATCAGCTCCCTTTGGCGCTGCCTGCGCCCGTTCAGACGGTTCTTTCTTCGAAAAGCTACGCTTCGACCTCGGTGAAGTTTGGATAATAGCGATATAACTTGCGGTATCTTTCGCGTTCCTCCTCTGGCAACCACTTGGGGAAGGCGGCGGAGCGAGGCAAGCATTTATCCAAGAAGCGCATTTCCCGCCATGTCAAGACTGGGGTTTCGATGGCATAGGCCGTATCATTGGAACGGGTGAACTCCAGATCCTTAAAATGTTCCTTTACTGACAGCCTTTCCCGGTCATTCCCGTTAAGGAAAATGCCTCCAACCGTAAGCATTTTCGTTCCGTCTGCGTAGTGAAAGTTGAAGAGTTGATCGTATCCGATACTAGCGTCGGGAGACAAGGGAGCGCATCGAGCGTTCAGCGTTTGGAGAATTTCATTGTGTACGATCACCCGACACGCGTTCGCCATTCCCCATTTGGACAAGTGCTTTGCCTCAATTGAAGAGGGGACCTTGTTTATCCCGACACGTTCCTTCAGATCTTTCAGGCGCTTATTCGCTGCATCCGGTTCGGAAGAATCACCAGGTTCTACGGGAACCGTAACTAGCAACACACTACCGGATTTTGTAATTCCTGCTACGAGTGCAATGTCTATAAGTTTTTTGGCGTCCAATGGCGAATCAAAATCCAACCAGACTATTGCTCGACGAGGCCAATCCAGAGTAGGCAGGATATCGTGCGATAAGCCCCACTCCATCTTAATGCACGAATGGGGACGGTTGAACTCCACGCGCTTTTTTGCGTCAGTTCGTCCTTCTATACTAACCATGTCCTTGATGCCGAGACGTTCGTGGAACAGCCGGAAATCGCAAAACTCGTTAGACCCGAAACCGATATAGCGATAGGTAGGTAGAGGCGCAATTCGGGAAAGTCTGGCAAAAGCTTCGCAGAACATCTTCCGCTCGATGTTCTTCGCCGGTCTTAGCGCATAGTGGAATTTACCTAGGCTGGATTCGTTCACTCGTCGACCTCCGCATTGTAGAAATAATCGAAGGTTTTTTCGCCCACTTGCTTGAAGGAGTGAGCCTTGAGCGCCTTCTTGACCCGAATCACCTTGTCGAGTGGCACATCGTACTGGATACGCTGCATCTTGGGACCGACCTTTGTTTGATTGGCCATTATGGTAGGTTGCTTAAATATATCGCGTGTCTGGACATCCGCAACATCCATCGTTTTTGATCGCTCTATGAGTTGCTCCAAAGGACCTTTTTCCCCATCTTCATCTTCCCTATCGGCCTTCTCGTCTTTGAGTTTGTTAAGGAAGTCCACGACGGGACGCATCAAGCGCATCATTTCTAGTTTGGTCGCCCGATAAACGGAAGAATCCGTGTTCAGGCCTGTCTTGGTAGTATTCCACGGCAATCTGCCGGGATCGTCCGAATCGAAGTATGCGTATCCTCGCAGGTGATTGAACTGCATGTGGAATCCCGGAATCGATATCCCATTCGACTTATCGCCCCAGCCTGTAATATACGTCTTGTCGGCTTCGAGAATCAGCCTGCCGTTGCAGAAGACGTGCCAACCTGCCAGAGCTGGATCTCGCATTTTGCCAAGTCCACAATATAGTTTCACTTTGACCCGATTCTCGGGGGAATCCCCGTATTGCAGCTCTTTGAACGCGGGGGCCAGTTGATCGTCTCCCAACAGTTCCAATGGCTCAGCGTCGACGGGAATTCCGTTCAGAGTTACGGCAAGGCCCTTCGATATTGGGTCTTGAAGTCTTGCCTTCATTTCGTTCGCGAGTTCCGTTTTGAAGTTTTCCAAACCGAACGAATGAGACACATCTTCGTGTAGATTGGTAACCGTTATAGTCGTTCCGCGTTTGTCCTCTTTTACCTCGATATCCTCCTCTATGATGGAGAATTCATATTCCCATTTGGGTTTACTTGCCCAATTTCTTACATCCTCCTCAACAACGAATCGACTTGTCTCCGTGAGCGATTCGACTTTGAACTTGCTGCCCAGCTTAAAAATGGCACGCTTCATCCCAACGCCGAATTCTCCGATCGAATGCTTCACCAGTGGCATGTCCGAAGCCCTTCCGAAACGGAAAGCGTACTTTCGAGCGATTTCAACGGATATGCCGCCGCAATTGTCCACGATGCGGAATTCCTCTGGTGATATTTCCAAGCGTGCCCAAAGGTTATTGTACGAGCCGTCACCCTCCATTTTTCTTGCCCCATCGGCACAGTTGTCCACCAAATCTATGATCGCCGGAATGAGCGGAATGTCCCGCGTCAGCATGTCGATGAAGAGTTCCTTCGTCGGCATTGCGTTTATCTTTTTATCAGTCATTTATCCGTCCTTATCCGTTCTAACTATACTCGTTGTTTGACAGAAGTTCTATAACGCATCGTGCAACTGCACGCGCTAGTAACGGGGGCACGGAATTGCCTACCTGACGGAAACCATGCCATTTCGTCGGATGAAACTCGAACCAATCCGGGAATGAATGGAGCCGCGCCGCCTCGCGCGTCGTTATGCAGCGTGGCATTTTCGGATGTATCGGTCTGGCCGCGGTATGCGAGCCGTGGTCCGGTCCTGTACCCGCCCTCAGGGTAGGTGCGACCCCATCGCAGGCCAATCGGAAGAAGCGACTGATTTTCTCGGTCGTTCCTGGTGTTGTGTCCGCAAAGCGACGCTGGGTTGTATCAGAGTGCTTCGTTCGAAAACACCCTCCTAGACCGCGTACATTCAGTATCTTCCGCGAATCGATGCCATCTTCGAATGTTTCGTAAGCACACAACGATTTGACGTATCGACTGAGCGAACCGAGCTCACCATGATATCGGTCCGAATCGAAGAGTTCGGGGCAATCATCGAGGTGCGCCAGGTCGCCGATGGCATCCCACACAGTCGGCGATAGGAACTGGCCGCAATCGTCGCAAATAGAAGCCGGTTCGGGATAACTGGGCGGTTCGATTTCCTTCTTGAATCCCAGCAAGAACGCCCTTTGTCTTTTCTGCGGTATGCCAAATTCCGTTGCATTCAACACCCTTACCGGTTCAACGAGTTCGTATCCGGCTCTTCGTATCCGCCGACTGAAAGCTCGAAACAATTCAATGGCATCGCCCAACAACAATCCCGGAACATTCTCCAAAACAAAATAGCGAGGTTGGATTTCGCGCACTAAGCGCGCGAAATGTAAAAGCAACTGGTTTCGTTCGTCTTGAATTTCCCTTTTTCCGATCAGCGAGAACCCTTGACACGGCGGCCCACCGAAAACAACATCCACGGAACCGGCGAAAAGATTAGCCTCGTCCAACAAGTCTCTACCGGAGAGCCTTGACAAATCGGCTTGGATCGTCTTGCAGTTCCGGAAATTCTCCATGTGCGTGCGAATATTGATCGGATCCTGTTCAATGGCGGCGGCGACATCGAATCCCGCCTGCTCGAAACCGAGCGACATTCCTCCGACTCCGGCGAACAAATCGATTCCAATCGGGCGTGTTTTGGGGGTTCCCTTAGTGCCGTTCATCGAGAAACCTACGCAATCTCTGTTCCAGTTTGTCGCGATCAGTCGTTTGACATTGCCAGACCACGAGAATCTTCCATCCTTGTTTCTTCAATATACCGATGTTTCGAGTGTCGCGCTTGACATTTTTCTCGAACTTGTCCAACCAAAAGGCCGTCCGGCTTTTCGGCACGCTTGCTTTTCGGCACGCTTTATGTCGATGCCAGAAGCAACCATGCACGAAAATGATCTTCTTGTGCCTCGGCAACACGATATCGGGCTTTCCCGGCAAATCGGAACGATGCAGGCGATAACGATAGCCCATGGCATGAACCAATCTCCGAACGATAAATTCCGGTGTTGTGTCTTTCGAGGGAACCCGGCTCATGAGCCAACTTCGCCTTTTCGGAGTTAAACGGTCTGTCATGGTCGCATACGCCCATCTTGTCAGCCGCCAGCCATAACTTTGCCTCGAAGTCAAGAATCGACGTTTGTTGAGATGGGGTATTCCCCTTTCGCATATATCCCTTTATCGATACGAAAATGTGCTTTATGTTATGTAATAATAAATGGTACGCATTTTTATTTGTCAATCACTCTTTTAAATATATACTGAAAAGGTTTAGATAACTTCTTATCCAAAGTCCTTGAATTTTAAGGCAAAGAAGTAATGTGCTATATTTTATACTAATATTCGCATTTTCGAGCTTTTATTAACCAGAGGAAACAAGGAGAGAATGCTATTGCATCAACAATAGAACCGCCATACATCACGTCTGGCGATTTTAAAATGTTTGAGCACCTTTTGGGTTTCAGCAAACACCTTAAGAAAGATTGAGGAAGCAAAAAAAACCGCCAAACCTTTTTTCCAGTCTGACGGTCAATTGCTTTTTACCCTTACTGGAAAAATCACAATTCGGCGCTATTATCGT
>JAUYCD010000195.1 GCA_030692375.1 Candidatus Latescibacter sp.
GTGTATTGTTGTAGTAGCTGTGGTAATGTGGGAAAACGTGAAACGTTTTTCCAAGTAACTGTTGGAAAGTCAAAGACTTTTCAATGGTTACGTCATTTCCACAGCTTTCTTATTTTTTCATGATACTTTTGACAGTACCTATCGGGGGAGAACATCTCAAATCTACCCATCTTATTTATTAACAATATAATAACTTACTTTTTATGTCAATACTTTTGACAGTACGGCATAAGGGTAAAGGAGGAACAGTATGAAAAAAATGACTTTCAGCCTGATAGTCGGTATGGTGTTCTTGGCGTTTTTTACCCAGATGCTCTGGGCGGAGCCTGCGGTAAAGAAATTTTTCCCCTCTGAAGGCGGCTCCAAACTGTATTCATCGGGAGTGATGGTGGGCAAAACCTATTTTGTGGCCGGCTCAGGTTCGGCGCTCCAGGGCGGGGGGCAGCCGGAGACCTTTCCCGACCAGGCGCGGCAGTGCTGGAAGAACATCGAGAAGACCTTGCAGATGGCCGGTCTGGGCCTGGGAAACGTGGTACAGTGCTGGATCATGCTCGATGATCTGAAAAATTACCAGGCTATGGACGATGTGTTCGCCGAGTTATTCCCCACTAACCCACCCGCACGCACCACACTCGGAATTGCTACCATTCCCCAGGGCAATCACATCGAAATCACTGCCATTGCCTACACCGATCTCTCCGAACGTAAATGCACCCGGAACATGTTTTCGAGCATCAAATTCAGCCCGGGTGTCATTGCCGGGAATACCCTCTATATTTCAGGGGATTTTGTTCCAACTAAAGGTGAGAAAAGAACGTTTCCGGAACAAGTAACACAATCGATGACTATCGTGGGGGGTATCCTTCAAGAGGCTGGACTCGATTACAGCAATATAGTATGGAGCAACGTATATCTTGACAAATACAGCAATCTCGGCGCCTTTAATAAGATATACAGCGAGTTTTTCCCGAAAGGAAATGAGCCTGCCCGGGCCAATGTGTTTGTGAACAATTTCCCCGGCAACATCAATATAAAATTCGCCTGCATCGCCACCCTGGACAAAGCGGGCCATAAAGTTGTCAGAGACGCCGGAATGAAATGCGGCCCCCCGGAGCTTTATGAATCATCAAGCCCCGCGGTGTGGGCAGGTGATATGCTCTACCTTTCGGCGCAGTATGGTTCTACTCCCGGACAGAAAACCGCTCTGGAAGAGCAGATCGACCAGGTGATGAAGAGCCATCAGGATATACTCCAGAAAGCAGGGCTTGATTTCAAGGATATTGTATCGGCGAATGTATTTCTGCGCACCATTGACGATTACGGTCCGCTGAACAAGGTGTACCCGAATTATTTCACCGCCAGCCGTCCCGGGGTGCGCACCTGTTTCCAGCCTTTTGGCGGCAGCGAGCCGAACGATACCCTTGTGCGGATGTATTTCTTTGCGGCCCGGACTAAGACGGAATAGTAAAGGGAAAAAGTATGGGAAATACTCTTTATTCGACAACATTGCATGTCTTCCCGCGGATTTCCACGCTTTTCTTTTTGATCCTTGCGCTCCTGATTTCGGCGGAGGGTGCGGCGCTGGAACTGAAGGCGGGCACTGCCAAAGAGATGGTCACACCGGAGAAGCTCCTGAACCTTACCGCCGGGAAGCTGAATAACGGCACCATGCTTCCTACTACGGGGAAGGAGCATGATCTCTTCGCACGGGTGCTGACCCTCTTTGACGGGACCAATCGTCTGGTGATCGTGACCTATGATATGAACTCGCTCGATGTGGCCACTCCCATCCTGCGGGAGCGCTGTAAAAAGGAGATGGGGATCGATCCCTCCTGCCTGATTCTGATGTGTACGCATAACCACCAGGCGCCCATGCCGCGCCTCAAGGAAAACTTTCCCCATCAGCGCTGGCTGGCGGAACGGATCTATTCTCTGATAGGGGAAGCGGTCGCCCGGGAGAAGGGGCCGGTGAACCTTTATTACGGCTCCGGACAGGGATATTTCGTCCGGAACAGCGAAAACGCCCCCGTAGACTATGAAATCCAGGTGCTCAAGGTCATGCAGGGAAAACAGGCGGTCGCCCTTCTTTTCAATCAACCCACGCATCCTCTCCATTCCACACGGACGAAAATCGATGTCGGCCATCCGGGATATGCCCTGGACGAATTGGAAAAGATGTTCCCCGGAATGCTGCCTCTTTATGCCGATGCCTGCGGCGGCAACCAGTTCCCGGTCGCGGCGAATGACAGCACCTATGCAAGCGTGCAAACCTGCCGGGCGCTCGGCGTGAAGCTGGCCCAGGCGGTGCGTGACATCGCCGCAGGGCCGATGGAAGAGGTTACCGGCCCGATTTCCGCCAGGATGGATGTGGTTTCCCTCCCGTTCGCTCCCCCGCTTTCCTACACAGAGGCGCTGGCGCTGGCGAAAGGCATTCCCCTGGATATCGGCTACGACCACGGAGTCAACCGGGGCACGAACTGGATACGGGTTCTCCTGAAGCACTATAAAGAAGGGTTACCGTTCCCCACCCGGAGCGGCGAGCTTTTTGTGCGGGACGAGGGCTATGTGTACCCGGAACCGGACGATTCCCGCCCTTTCCCCTGCCGTTGCGAAGAAGTGATCGTTGCAAAGATCGGGCCTATGCCTCTTGTGGTGCTGCAGGGGGAAGTCTGCGCATCCATCGGGATGCGCATCAAGGACGCCTTCCGCACCCAGCGCCCCATCATGCTGTTCGCGTATATGGGAGAGCAGAACATCTATATCCCGACCCGTGAGTCGGTGCGGACCAACGATTACCAGGCGCAGGTGATAAAAATCCAGTACGCCTCTCCTGTCGGCTGGGCGCCCGAGGTTGAGGATGAGATGGTGAGCGGGACGGTCAAACTGATAAAGCAGGTTGTGGGGAAATAATTGTCTGAACCTTGATTTGCCCCCTAACCCTCAATCCCTTTCCCCCTGAAGGGGGCAAGGG
>JAUYCD010000196.1 GCA_030692375.1 Candidatus Latescibacter sp.
CTGTCAAGCCTCAGCCGAAGGCTGACTTGCTTGGGCTTGACAGCAACTAACAACATATTTCGAATAGGGTTGGATTGAGATCATTTCCTCAATGCAACCCTTGTAAGTAAATTTCTTAACCAACTCTTTTGGAGAAGAACCAAATAAATAAACTAATCCGAATCCATTCAATATTCCAACGGCTACCTTGGGGAGAAATGTCCATGGAAGATGAGGCGAGAAGAACAGGCAACGACCATCGAAATCAGGAAATCTCAGTAAGCGATGGAAAACGAAGGGTTTCCGAAGAGCGTCGCGCCGTAGTGAAAGACGCCGACCGAATCATCGAGTTTATGAAAAAAATCCCCCTTTTCAAAGGTTTTTCCACCGAACACTTCAAACAGATTTTAAACATCTGCTCGCTTAAAATAATCCCAAAAGATTCCTACCTCTGCCATGAAGGAGACGAGGCGAGTGAATTATTCATCCTTGCGAAAGGCAGGCTCAAGGTAATAACCCATGGAGACACACTGCTGAAATTTATTTTTCCGATGGAACTGGTCGGTGAAATCGGGGTTTTTACCAATGTAAGGAGATCGGCCTCCCTTCTCGCTACAGAAGATAGCACCGTAATCAGGATACATAAAACCGAACTCTTCCGCATTCTTAAAAACGACAGCATGTTGAGCAACATCCTTCTCCTGAATGTGATTCAGGATCTTGCAGATAAACTTCAGGAAGACAATCAAATCATTGAAGAATTACGAAACAAAAAACGTACCCTCGTGCTCTGATATTTACTCCTGCAACTCAACGAAAAGCGAGGAAGCTGTTTTCATGAGAGCTTTGATTCTCCAGGGAAGCGAAAAACCAGGCGCGCTTCCCGATAATGTTACCGCCATCCTCACCAGGGTGCTGGCCGATCAAGGATGGCAGACCGACCTGTGCAATCTCCGTGAGCTTGATATTGCGCCCTGCATGGGATGTTTCGGATGCTGGACAAGAACGCCCGGCATCTGCACGATCAACGACTATGCGCGCGAAATTGCCCGTCTGATGGTTCAGAGCAGCTTGATGGCGCTGGTGACTCCGGTAACCTTCGGGGGATATTCCTCGGAATTGAAAAAAGCGCTGGACCGGTTGATACCGAACATTTTACCTTTTTTTACCGAAGTCAACGGTGAAATACATCATCTTCCCCGGTATGACCGCTACCCTGCTCTCCTGGCTTTGGGAATCCTTCCCCAAAAAGACCCGGAGGCGGAAGAGATATTCTCACACCTTGTCTCGCGGAATGCCATCAACACAAACAGTCCCGCTCATACCAGCCTTTTCATATATGAACACCAGACCCCGGATGAAATGAAAGAACAGATCTCCGGGGCCTTGATTCTCATGGGATATTCCGATGAACGATCATAAGAAAGTTCTTCTCCTGGTCGGCAGCCCCCGCGGGCAAAAGAGCGTTTCGTTTTCGTTGGGAAACTACCTGCTCAACCGCCTTGCAGAAAAAGAATTCCGGACGGAAATCCTCTATCCGCACCGTATGCTCAATTCGGAAAGGGGACTCGCCGCTCTTTTCCAAGCCCTGGAAAACGCGGACATAATCATTCTCGTCAGCCCCCTGTATGTGGACAGCTCCCCGGCTCCTGTCATCAGAACGATGGAACTCATCCATTCCCACAGGTCAGCTTTTCTTGGAAACAAACCGATCCGGTTTCTTGCCATATCGAACTGCGGATTTCCGGAACCTGGGCATAACGCGGCAGCCTCGGCGATCTACCGGCGTTTCGCTTCCGAATCGGGGTTTCAGTGGGCCGGATGCCTGACAGTAGGAGGCGGAGGATCCCTCGATGGAAAACCTCTTGAACAGGCCGGGAGCAAGGCTAAAATACTCCGGGAGGCGCTCGACCTCATCGCAGTCTCTCTGGCCGAAGGCGGAATCATTCCCCCGGAAGCGGATGCTCTCCTGTCCAAACCTTTTATGCCGATCTGGCTGTATACTCTGGTCGGAAACATGATGTTCAAGTGGGAGGCGCGTAAAAACGGGGTGAGGAATCAGATGAAAAATAGACCGTACAAAGAAATCTGAAGGATGAAATCTGAAATTGCAAATCTTCCGAGGTTTTTCAAAAGTCGTGTTATATGGAAAAAAGAAAACGAGTTTTTTTTACTACAGCCCCCTATCCCTCGATCCCTTGCCGCTTCGCGGGAACGATGAAACCGTTTACCCTCTGAAGGGGGAAAGGGAAGTCGTTGCTCCACAGTCTGTTCCTGCCCCCTCCGGGGGAAGGATGTCCGAAGGACACGGGGTCCCTGCTCGTACGAAGTACGTGCAGGGTAGATTGAAGGGGGCTGCTTCCAAAAATCTCGACTTTTGCAATTGGCTCGTATGTTTTGCCCACCTGGCGGGCAGGAACAATACTTTCACTGCATTCGCGTGCCCGCGGTAGGGTCAAACAAGCGTATCTGCGCGCTTCAAGAACACTTCTGCTCAAGGCATCCTGGACACTGGTGAGCGCGGCAAATATCTCTTCGTTTTTAAATCGCCGCTGCCAGAAATATCGGAAGACCACCCATCCCGGTAATCGGCTGATCGGTAAGTTCATACTCGAACGGGAGAATTTGGCTTTTTTTCATTTTGCACCTGCAAGGTGTGTGAATCCCAAAATATAGTTTATCATAACACATTGCAATATATAGTATTTATACAAATAATGCAAGTACTTTCTATAAAATTATCGCCGGATTGGGGTAATCTGGCGACCCCCTATATTTTTTAAACAATATTTTGTAACTCTTTATGATGCTTATCGTTCCACGAAAATATGTTTATGAAAATATTATCGGGTTAATGCAAATCCCCCCTGTCCTTCGGACATCCCCCCTTATTAAGGGGGGAATCATATTGGCAGGCAGCCTAAACCCCCTTATTAAGGGGGTCGCCGCTTTATGCGGCGGGGGGATTTTGCCTAAAGAGAAGATAAGTGATATGGTATTTCTGTTGCCGAATAAAAAATGGGGTATCGCTGGATTGGGGTAAAAACTTGACATTATATTTATAAGTAATTATTATAAACTGGTATGTGAAACTCTGCAAGACCACTTTGCAGATACAGCCCTGCTGTTCACCTTTTCGGAAAAGGAGTGGATTATATTGAAACGGATAGATGTAATCGCATGCATTCTGGCGGTTCTCACAGTCGGGGCGCCGGTATTGACTGTCGCGGAAGGCAACTCGGTTCTCGATTTCACCATGAAGAGTATCGACGGCCAGGACATATCGCTCTCAACCTACCGCGGCAAAGTGCTCATGATCATCAACGTCGCCAGCAAATGCGGCCTGACACCCCAGTATAAGGGGCTCGAAGCGCTCTACGAGAAATACGGGGAACAGGGGCTGGTGATTCTCGGTTTCCCTGCGAACAACTTCGGCGCGCAGGAACCGGGGACGAACGAGGAAATCAGGCAATTCTGCACCCTTACCTACGGAGTGAAGTTCCCCATGTTCGCCAAGATTTCGGTCAAAGGCGAGGACATCCATCCTCTCTACACCTTTTTGACCGGGGAAAAAACCAACCCGAAGTTCGCCGGCGACATCAAGTGGAACTTCACCAAGTTCCTCGTCGATCGGTCGGGAAAGGTGATCAACCGCTTCGAGCCGAAGGTTACGCCCGACAGCGATGAAATAGTCAAAGCGGTCGAGGCCGCGCTGGCGGCAAAATAGCCGCGCTGAAAGGGACTATGCCTCTGTGCCTTTGTCCCTTTGTGCCTCGTATTTTCAGGGCTATTCCCCTTTTTCCAGCAGGTACTGTTTGAAGAAATCGAGGTCCGTCAGCTCCATCAGTATTCCGGTAAGGAGGCCATACCGGCCCTCTTTCCGGTCCATCGCAGGAATGCATCCCATGGCGGTCAGTATCTCGTCATCGAGGTCTTTCACCGGGAAGTGATAGGTTATATCGAGGTGATCACCCAACTCATCGGAAAAAATATCAAGTTTCAGCGGGTCGCGGTTATTCCCTCCGGCGGTGTGGACCACCTCCATCAGGTCGGCGGCGAAGGAGCCGAGACCGTACTTGATCCATTCGGTGGGGCCGATGAAAGTACGGCAGGAAGTTTTTCCGCCCGCTCCGTTCTTTACAATCAGGTTGAGCCTGATACGGTAGGCGAGAATGCGGATGAACAGACGGGCGATTGTATCGGAAGGCGAGCGGCCGTAGCCCTCGGAGGGCGGCTCGAAATAGAGGCGGGTCTTCCAGAGCACATTCATGAGGAACCAGGTCATGGCTTCGGGGCTTGAGCTGACTATCTTTTCAAAATGCCCGATGGGCACGATGAATACCTCGGCGTCGGTCTGGGGACGGATGTTTTTGCTCTTGATGTAGAAGGGATGGGAAGCCACCTGTGCGTTCTCCTTCACCGTGCTGTCACGGGGGATATAGCGCGGATAGGCCATCGCCCAGTTGAGCGCAGGGCCGCTCGCCCAGGCGCCGTAGGTCATGTTGAACCGCGGCGGGAGCTTGGCGTTCCAGAAGGCAGGGCTTCCGAGAATGGAAAGGGGCACTTCGAATTCGCCGAAAATATCCCCCCGGTTCAGGATAAGCTCCTCCACAAGGTATTCGCCGCTTGATTTGGTATAAAAGACTTTGCCGATTGCCACCGCTCCTCTCTTGACCACATAGATGCTGCTGGGATTCCATTTGTCACGCTGTTCCACGCTTGTGACAGGCGGAATGATATAGGCCACACGGTCGGCATCGTAGATGCCCGGCGTCGAGTAAGGATGGGTCAGTATGGGTCCGGTGTCGGAGTCGAGTAATTCCAGGAAACGGTCACGGAGCTCTTCGTAAGACCGCCCACCGGTCATGATGGACGGAATGCCTGGAAGGCGCTCAGGAGTCCTTTCCACGAAGGTCCTCCTTTAAGGCGGCAATTACCAGGGCCGATGGTTCTTCAGCGATGCGCGGCCAGTAGAGATTTGTCTCGAATTGAAAGAACGGGGTGATGCGAAGTTCTCGAAGACGGGGAAGATCACGCTCACGATCGGGTATGTTCCGGATGTCGCAGACTTTCAGTCCCGTCCGGGTGAACGCCTCGCGGTAGTCTTCCACGCTGCGATGGAAATAGGGGAGGTAAAACGGTTCCATCGGTTCGTCCACAATCGGATAATACCCCGCCCACCTCCAGAGCGCCTCGCTTTCGAATCCGGCCTGCAGGGAGCTTTCTATCCGCAGTCTGCCTTCATCCAGGAGCCATTCGGCAAATGCCGGGTGCACGGTTACCACGATCACTAGGCTGCCCGGAGAGGCGATATGGGCGAGATTTTCAAGAAAAGTATCGAGATCGGGAACTTCCTGGATAACGAACACGGAAAGAACAACATCCCAGGTCTCTCTGACTCCGGTGATTCTATTCGAAAGTGTCTGATCGGCCAGGTCGCCCCGCAGGAAGCGAATCCCCTCTCCCTTGTGCCGGGCGGATGCTTTATCTATGAGTTCACCGGAAATATCGATCCCCAGGTAAGAGCCGCCGGGCCTGATCCGGCCGCTGAACCGAGGATCGTCCAAAAGCGAACAGTCGCCGCAACCGAGGTCCAGGATGTGAATTCCGCGCCGGAACCGCTCACGTAACAGTTCATCCAACGTCGGATGAACCACGTGTAACCGGTAATTTTTATCCTGCCCGATACGGTCCGGCCAGCGGGCCAGCGCCGTCTTCCAGAGTGAGGATGCCCAGGATTCGGCTTTCTGGAGGTGATTATTTGAATTTTGTGCAGGAACTTTTTTATCGTTCACAGATAAAATTCCTTAAGTTTTATTTCATATTTCATTTTGCGCCCACGTAACAACTTTTTGTGCCAATTCAATTGCTTCCTCTACTTCTTTTTGTGTTATGTTTCCCCAGTAACCAGGATATCGCGCTTCAACTGCATACGGAGTAAGAGAACTGGAATCCAGAATATCCAGCGAAAGAACAAGTCCCCCTTCTTCTATAATATCCAGAAGTTCCTGAATGTCATGGGTCAAAGGAAAATCGATTCCTTTTGAAAGAAGAACAGCTTTGAAGGCCTTTTCAGCGGCTTGCTGAGCATGAAAGCAGATTTGATGGCAAAGAATATCGCCGTTTGCCATTCCAAGTTTTCCGAATTTCAAATCACTTTCCGCGTGAATAAGCCATTCCTTAGGTGAAACAGGAAGTCGTCTGTTATCTGGAGGATTCATAGACAATCTCTCCTTTTTTTAAAATCTCACGGTAAATCAGTCCTGGTGTATCCTTTAAAACATCCATCATGCTTTCGGATATGACCAGAATATCAAGAGATATACCTATCCCCTTCAATGCCCGTCGAATCCGAACACTTTCTTTTCGAGGGTTTTCAATTTCATCACCGGTCACCACCAGCACATCGAGATCGCTGTCATTATTCATGGTACCCTGTACATATGAGCCAAAAAGAATGAGTTTTCGAGGTTTGCTGACCTCGATGATTCTCTCTATTACAGTCTGAACTTTTTGCGGGGTTACCGCCCAGGAAGGATTCATATATACTCCCATCGACTCGGTTTGTTTAATCTATTTCGCCACTAGCCTGAGCATCTCTCCCGGTTTCGTCTTGATCAGGAATGTACCTCCGGAAAGCATCTCATTCCCGGACTGTCGCTCCAGGATTGCACCGGTCTTCCAGGGTGATATCAGGGAAAGCGGCTGCCCGGCCTCGCTCTGCACCTCGATCCATTGCACCTTTCCCCCGCTTTTACGGGCGCTGACAAGGAAAGCCCCTACAGTCCGCAGGGATTTGAACTCCGCATTTTTCCCGTCCGGCCAGTTTGGGAAGAGCCGGAGCACCCCATTGTAGCTCTGGAGCAGGCACTCGTTGATCACCAGAGGCAGGGAAAAATTCTCGAACCATATCCCCATCGGCGCCATGAAATCGAATGGTGTGTCGTTGGTATAGCGGCCATGGATCTGGAGCACCTTATCGGTGCAGGTTCCGTCGGGAAGAAGACAGTATTCGATCTGCCGCTTGAATTTTTCAAGGTCCAGAAGCCCCAACCGCGCTGCCTGCACATTCAGGAACACCAGGTCGTTGCCGCCCTCGTTCTGCTGGCTGCGGAACGTGTTGGCAGCAACCTGGTATTCTTCCGGAGAGGAATGAAGGCCGTGCTGGTCTCCCGGGAACACGGTCATCAGGCTGGCCGGGACATTATACACAATTTCCGGGTCCTCTCCTTTTACCGAAACGAAGACCTCGCCTCGTGAGGATTGGGCTTTCGGGTAATCGGGGAAACGGGAAAGGATGTCGTGAACATCGCGGAGCAGATCCGCCTCCCGGGCTTCGTATCCCAGAACGGCGCAGGCCGAGACAAAGGCATTGAACACATGACGGGTGAGCGCCAGGTCGGCGATGGTGTCGGAATTCTTGTCGAATCCCGGCTGCAAACCGTACAGCTCCGGGGGAACGCTGGGGAAAATATGGTACCGGTCATCGCCCCATTGCGGTCCACGGGCTTCCGGGCGTTTCATGTAATCCACCATGAAAAGCACCGCTTCTTTCATCACCCCGAAAGCCCGGTCGCGGAGGAACATCCGATCCTGGGTGTATTGGTAGTGCCACCAGAGGCTTTGCACGGCCCAGGGGGTTTCGAATACTTCCCATCCCCAGGTCGGAAGGGGATAGGGCATTATGCTCATCTCCACAGGGTAGGCGGAATGAGGAAAAAATGCCCCGCGCAGGCCGTAATATTCCCGCGCCCACTTTTGGCTCACCGGCAGGAGGGTGCGTTCCACCATGTCCACATAAGGCAGATGAAGGTCGATATGATTGCTGGAAAAGGTCGCCCAGAACGGCTGCTGCGTGTTGTAGTTCATGTGGTAGTCGCCATGCCAGGCGGTTCCGATGCTGCGGTAGCTCCAGTTCGCGAACAGCCCCGGGCAGGTCACCCCCGGACGGAGGGCGCACCTGAGGAAATACAGGTTCCGGTACCACGCGCTCTCAAGAATCTCGTCCGACAGCGCCACCGCTGATTTATCCCAGTACTCACGCCAGGTATCACGGCTCTTTCCGTCTGCTTCCGCCCAGCTTTGCGGAGAGGGAGCAGGGATATCCGGGAGCGCGGTTCCGAGAGATGAGGATTTCCCGTGATCGAGCTGGATGCAGAGGGAGAAATCGGATGTGCTGTCGATCATTCCCCGAAGCGGTTTCGCCCCGCCGGGCTGGCCGGGGATCGGCCCCATGTCGGTGACATCCTCCCCGGTCTTCAGCACCGCATCACGGTCGAAAGCGGCGCTCACCCGGGCTGTCAGGCGGAAAGCCTGGTCGCGGGGATTTTCATTGTAGGGTTTCTTATCCGTTATCTCCTCGAACGGAAGAGTCTGGCGGAAGGAAAGGATTCCGCGCTCATCTTCCATTCCGGTCGTGTATTTTGGCATCTCACGGGGCGTTTCCGGGTCGGGAAGGACGGTGATATAGCGGAATGGAGACGCCATTGGCTTCCCGGAGCCATCCACCATTCTTGCCCGGAGACGGTCGGCGGTCATGTCGGTGAATATTTCAAGACGGGCGATACGGTTGTCGATGAGGAAATTCACCTCGCATACACCCGTGTCCAGATTGAGGCGGTGGCCCAAAAGCTCGGCCTCGCGACGGTCGAACCACAGCACCGCCGACCCGCAGGGAAACGGCCGGGGATAGGGTTTGGAATAGTTTTCCCGCAGAACTGCAAGGTACTGTTTATACCAGGGATCATCCTCAAGGTTTTTGAGAGTATCGGGTATGGCTTTGACCTTTTCGAATATTTCACGAAATGTACCTATTTTCTCACGGTTATTTTCGGCGAGCCGTATATCCCAGACATCATTGTGGCCGAAATAGAATACCACCGCGTCCGGACGGGTGCAAACCACCACTCCCAAACCTCCGTTTCCAAGGAGAGCTCCCTCGAAAAATCCGACTGCCGGGCGGTTGGCCGTAATGGGGTGTTTCTTCGCCTGTTCAACCGGATTGATTTTTGAGAGAGATATGAATTTCTCTGCCTGAGCGGAAGGTATTAATCCGGTAAGAAGAAGGATACAGGCGGCCAGGAGTATATTCATTGAGGAAGATTCCTTATTAAAGGAGGAATTGATGGTGAGTTGGCGTATACTGTATTTGCGCTAACAAATCATCCCCCTACTCAAGGAGAGCACAATGGGAATGTCAGCCAACTCATCGAAGGAGAAAGTAATCAAATTTATGCGTTGTTGCAAGAGGATGTTTCCCAATGAAGGATTGCAATGACCATGGGAAAGGATTCCTCCACGATCGGCAGGGAGTTACACCGGAACTGTGGTCAGCGGGGATACCCGACAAGCGTAGGAGCCTGAAGCGTATACCCTTTCAGAAAAGCATTGAAACGGCCCGTAGGGCGATTATCTCCCGGCAAGAGGGCAAAAGATAGGGGGTGTCAGCAAGCAAGACCGGCGCCCCTTTTTATGACTTGTCAAATGGAATGTATACCCGTTGGCGTTTCCTATTCCGTCTGTCCTGCCCGAATGGTGAATCCGCTTACGGCCTGCGGATTACACGGAACCCACGACCGAAGTGCATACCGGCTGGGTCGCTGAAACCTCGTTGGGCTGACTGGCAAAAGCCTTCTAAGTCGTTGCCCCAACAGCCGCCGCGGGTAACGCGCTCGGAGCCTATATTAGCACCTGTGGGATTTGCTGCACTTTCTAATGAGTAGCTTCCGTACCAGTCATTACACCACTCCCACACATTTCCGTGCATATCGTAGAGACCCCACGCGTTCGGGGTCTTCTGCCCAACCGGATGGGTTTTTCTACCGCTGTTCCCATGATACCATCCCGCTCGCGCCAGGTCGCTTTCGCTATCACCAAGGTTATACTTTGTCGTCGTCCCCGCCCGGCAGGCATACTCCCACTCCGCCTCCGTCGGCAGCCGGAACTCACCCACCGTCTTCTGGCTCAATGCTCTGCAGAACGCAACCGCTTCATTCCATGATACAACCTCCACCGGCAGATTGTCATCGCCGGTGAACCTTGACGGATTCGAGCCGATAACCGCCTTGTACTGCCCCTGCGTGATCTCCGTCGCGCTCATCTCAAACGCTGACAGTGTCACGCTATGCACCGGCTTCTCATCACTATCACCATCATTCGACCCCATCTGAAAGATGCCTGTAGGTATCGAAACCATCTTGATCCCTATCTGATCCAGAAGGATCTTCTGGTTCGAGGTCACCTTCAATTGCCAGGTGGAGCGGCTCACCAGATTCCGTAT
>JAUYCD010000197.1 GCA_030692375.1 Candidatus Latescibacter sp.
GAACCGATTATCGATATGGAAATGTGGAAAACGATACTGCCGTTTACCACATTACCACATCGCGACTTCAATAAAAGTATGATGTTTCTATTGGTAGCTTCTTTACACTTTCCTCTTGACTTGTATCATAGCAGGGGGGAATCATGTTGGCAGGCAGCTTTTACCCCCTTAACAAGGGGGTCGCCGCTTTATGCGGCGGGGGGATTTTGTCTAAAGAGCAGATAAGTGATATGGCATATTTATCGCCGAATAAAAAATGGGGGATGGCCAGATATTTATTTGCGCCTTGACACCTGATGCAATTGGCTGTATTTTGATAGTAATTCTCATATTTAATATTATTATATACAAATGGTTCATCTGGCATTACTCCTCCCATGAATTCATTAAGGGGCAAATAAGAGGCTGCTAAAATGGAAGCAAAAAACAAAATTAAGTCCCAGCCTGTAAAAGAATTGGAAGGGTCAGGCAAACGAATTTCTGAACAGGAAGATTCAGAAAAAGAACTTACATTTCAAAAGAATGAATACCGCCTGGGAATAAAAAACTGCGATGAATTGACATTCGAAGAAATGTTTCGGAATTACATAAATATAATCCCGCATTTTGTAATGGTTGTTGATGAAGACCATACGATACTTCTCGCTAATGATATCGTACTGAAAGTTATGGGGAAAAAATCAGAGGATGTCAGAGGATGTTATTGTCCAAAACTTATACATGGGCTCGATTCGCCATTTCCGGGCTGTCCTCTTGAAGAGGCCGTTGAGAAAGGAGGCTACGTTGAAAAAGAATTGCTTGACCCTTTCTACAATTCCTGGGTTTCTTCTGCAATTTATCCAACATCCTTCGTAACGCGGGATGGGAAAAGAGTTTTTTTGCATCTTATTCGAGACATAACCGAACAGAAAAAAGCAGAGAAAGCACTAATCGAATCAGAAAGTAAATTTCGCACTATTGTGGAAACAGCGCCAAGTATGCTGATAATTACAGATAAAGAAGGCAAAAACATATATGTCAGTCCTAACTGCTTTGAGATAACCGGTTATAGCCAGGAAGAACTGTTACATAAGATTGTATGGTGGGTGCATGAGGATGATACAGTAAAAGCAAAGGAGATCTTTGACCGTTCCTATCGAGAAAAAAAGAGTGTTAGTAAGAATTTTGAATATAAAGCGGTAAAGAAGAATGGGGATATATGGTATGCTTCGAGTTCAGGGGCTCCTGTACTTGACAATGAGGGAAATTTTTGTGGATATGTTATAGAGACACTCGACATTACCGAACGAATGAGCGCCATGGAACAGCTTATGAAAACAAAAATTGAATTGGAAATTAAATCGAAAAACCTCGAGGAATCCAACATCGCGCTGAAGGTGCTTCTTGAACATCAGGTTCGGAATACAAAAAACACGGAAAAAAACATTCTTGAAAATATTAAAACGCTCGTTTTCCCTTATCTTGAAAAACTAAAATATTCTTCTCTCGATGAAAGCCATACTACTCTGCTCAACATCATCGAAAACAATCTTTCCGAAATCATAAAACCATTTGCGATAAAATTGACGAACAAAGCGATCAATTTTTCACCCACTGAGGTTCGAGTAGCAAAAATGGTGAAAGAAGGCAGAACGGCAAAAAATATTGCAGAAATATTGCATATTTCTGAAAATACGGTAAAAGAACACAACAGTCAAATTCGAAAGAAACTTGGACTTAAAAGAAAAAAGATCAACCTCAGAACCTACCTTCAATCCTTTTTCGAGGAACAGTAGAAGTTTCAACAGAGAAATTTATTCGGGTTCATCTCCCAAGGAGTCAGCTCTTTTGCACCTTTGCATTTACCAACTCATTTGGAAATGAGACGTTATTCGTTAAATATTACTATGAAGTATAGTTACATTCCCCACATTTTTTCCACTACATATCTTCTATAAAAAACCTCATATTAAAAACATTACGAAAATTTACTAGTTTTAATGTATTGTCAGGCTTTAAGTTGTGAAAATATTCACAGAGCCGTTCAATAATACAAATCCAAAAATACACCCGGTTGTCCACGATAATTGAGAGAATGAAACCTGTCAACAAGCAGTGTTGATCCTGGCTCTCGAATAAGGAGGAGATGTGAAAGTGAACTTTTTTGCAAAAATCTTTTTAGCGTTGTTTGCTGCATGCCTGTTTGCAGGGTTGAGTATCAATAAGGCGAACGCTGTAGAAGTGACCCTAGGAGGCGGCATGAATACGAATTTCTATGGCGCGCTTTCAGGGAATAATTATAAGATATGGAAACATCGAATCAATGGTTCGGATTTCAACACCCAGCATATTCATCCCAAAATAATGGTTGATATCTCGGAAAAACTGAGCGCGGAGATCTATACCTGCCTGTCGCATGACAACCTGGTCAGCCTGATTACGGCCTATATAGATTATGAGCTTTACAGCGCCGGTGATTTCGGTGCCACAAATTACAATGTCAAGGTCGGTAGGTTCGATGTTCCCTTTGGATACTTTAACAGCATTGCTATCAATCCGGTGGATCAGAAGTCTGTATCTCGGCCTTTAATGTGGGTCGACCACGAGCAGAAGGATATGGAACTCAATGGCGGGCCGTCCCCTATTTTTATGTCCCCCTGGACTGAAATCGGCGCCCAGTTCTACGGAACCCAATGGGTCCGCGGTCAAAAAGATCAATTGTGGTTTGGAATTTACGCAATCAACGGATTACCGCAAAAGGGTTCAAAGGACATCGAATGGATGGCTGTCCCCAGAATGATAAAAGATAACAACGGCAATAAAAGTATCGGCGGAAGAGTGGCGTATTCTTTCGGCGATCTGTGTACCGCAGGGGTCTCGTATCTTTCCGGGAAATACGATGATGACGATGAACTGAAGTATTCTATCTATGGCGGTGATATCCATGTTGCGCTCGGGAAGTCGAATCTGCGTTTCGAATACGCCGCCAATCCTGTCGATTGGGTCAAAGATTCATCGAGCGGAAAAACGGAATATACCAAAACGGGCTGGTATGCTCAGTTCGATGCACCGTTCGAACAGGTATTTAAAAAATCGAATTTCGCGAAGAAATTTGAGTTTGTAACGATGTACAGCTTTCTTGAGCAGGATAAGGATAAAGGCAACCAGACGTTTCTCGATCTGTCCCGTTTCTCCGTCGGCGTAAACTTCTCTCCGGTATCTGCTTTGAAGTTCAGGTGCGAGTATCAACTGACCATGCCCGGAGATTACAATGCCACCGCTTCGAATGTTGCAAAATATGGCTCGGAGATTAAAAACCTGAACAGAGTTCAAATGGACGTCGGGCTGGCATTCTGAGAGCTGGCACTCCGATATAAAGACACCATGTGCGGATACCGTGCCCTGAAAAATGAAGGTGCATATCCCGGGAGAATTTTCATGAAAAAGAAGGAAGTATCATTTGAAAAAAGGAGGTGCGCGCTGAAAAAGGGCACATCCATCCTGGGTGTTTCTTTGGGCGTCTTGGTCTTATTCTGTCTTTTTGCACAATGCGAGAATGCTCCGTTGAAACCAGTTTCAGTTAGTATTACGACTAAACCTGTTGATCAATTGATTCGCGAAAAGTGTTCAACTTGTCACACTATTGATAAAGTTAAAGATTACGAGGGTGACGATTGGAAAGAAGTTGTTGATAGAATGATAAAATATGGCACAAAACTGACCGAAGGAGAATCTGCCAATGTTATTGCTTATTTAAAAGAAGGAAAATCCTTTTGAACCTCTGAAAGTCTTTCAGTACAAGTTTTGATTTAACGACCAAGAAGTTGAAGATTACCACGTGATGCAGTAAAAAATTTTAAAAAGGAGTATCAAATGTGGAAAGGTATCATTGTTCTCAGCCTGATGTTTGCTTCTTTGCTTTTTATCATGGGCTGCGCAGGTGATCCAGGCCCGGCAGGGCCCGCCGGAGCAGAAGTTATTCCGGCAGCGTACACTAGTGCTAAACCTTATCTCGGCGGTGCAGCTTACAACGAATGGTGGACCACCGATTCAGGAGGATCAGGCGCTCTGACCATAACGGTAAGTTCGGACTTCGCACGGTGTAAAGCCTGCCATGCATGGGACGGACTGGGGAATGCCGCTTCCTATGCCAATCGCAAGGGTCAAAGCACGGGGACATCTACTCGTCCTGATGTTTCTTCAATCAATCTTCGCAGTACTATAGCATCAACATCACTTTCTCAATTATATACACTTATTGAGCATTCATGGGGCAGACCAATGAACGCTGCTTCAAATGAAATGCCCAATTACAAATCAAATTTGTCTGTAGAACAGATATGGAACCTCGTCAAATTCATGAAAGAAGAATGGGTAGATCCAACAGAGTTATATGACCTGGTTGTAACCGGACCGCCGGTAAGTTCAGTTGGTGTACCAACTTTGACCTATTCAAACATTGGAAAGGGTGGAGACGCAACCAAAGGTAAGACCTTTCTATCCAACAACTGCAATAGTTGTCATGGCTCGGATGGGAAAAAAATTGAGGTCGACGGCTTATCCGGACAAGGAAATTTTCTTAGATCAAAACCTAACGAGGCCTGGTTCAAAATAAAATTTGGAGAGCCGGGCACCGGTATGAATCCAGGTCAGTTGGTAACAAGCACATCAGATCTCAAAGATATATACAAAGCTCTGACGGATAAATCAAACTATCCCGACTAAAAAACAGGTGGGAGTAAAAATGAAGGCGCTTCTCCAAAAAGTTGGTAATTTTTGCAGTGCAAAATGAGATAACTTTTTGTGAGGCAGCCCCCTAAATCCCCCGATGGGGGACTTTGCACCGTAAGGGATAATAAAGTTATGTTACGTAAATAATCTGAACCAAGCCTCAACCTGTCAAGCCTCAGCCGAAGGCTGACTTGCTTGGGCTTGACAGCCGCTATAAATATATTTCGATTCAGGGATGGTTTGAGATTATTTGCTCAACCATCCCTTATAAGTAAATTTCTTTACCAACTTTTTTGGAGAAGAACCAAAATGAAAAAGACAGTATTTATTTTCATGGTTTTCAGTTTTTTACTCATGGTTTCCCTGAATAGAGGAGGGATTGTCAAGAGCTGGTCGCAAGAGCATAAGGAAATGATTATGCTAAATGGCAAAGAGATAGACCCATCTAAAATACCGGATGAAAAACCCGAGGGGATGAGTGAAGAGGAATGGTGGAAATTAAAAGCGAAGAAACCGCTGCCTTTCGATAAAGGTCCATCAACTATTGATGTTTCAAAATATCCCAAGAATATGCAGGACATTTATACTAACACGTATGTGCCAAAGTGTTCCAAATGTCATACAATTGCGAGAGCGATCAACGCTCCTTATGCATTGCCCGATGAGTGGATGAATTATATCAAGAAGATGATGAAAAAACCCGGATCCGGGCTTAATCCGGCAGCGGCAAAAGATATTTACCAGTATTGCGTATATGATTCGCAAGTACGGAAAAAAGATCTTCTTGAAAAAAAATTAAAAGAAAAGGAACAGGGAGTAAAGCAATAATTTACTATTAGACTGTGTCTAACAGGTAGGGGGAAGAATGTTTTTCATGAAGAAACTCTTGTTGATTATTCTCTTTTGTTTATATAGTGGATTCTCTGCTCAGGATTGCCTTGCTGTATCAAAAGGAGAAAAATCGCCGGTCTTCAAGCTCTCTGATTCTGAAGGAAATGTGATCGACCTTAACAATATGGCCGGAAAGCCGGTTTTGATTGCATTTGTGGATACAAGTGCAATATCTATGAAAAAACTCTCAAGTCTCGCTGAAATTTTCGATTACTACAAGTATACCGAGTTAGAGATAATTCCTATCCTTGTGGGAGAAAGTCAGGAGAGCGCTTCAAAATATCAGACCGATCAATGGCTGACCTATACTCTTTATGGCGACTCTGAAAGGAAAGTCGCTCAACTTTATGATATTAAAGAATTTCCTCAGGTTGTTATTCTCGGGAATGACCATATTATCAGATATATTGAAGGATACGGCACCGATGAGGAATTACGCGCGCAACTTTTGAAGTATATGAATGAAAAGGTCTTTGTCATCACCGCACGGCAGTTCGAATATGAACCAAATATTATCAAGGTAAACAAAGGCGATACGGTTGTATTAAAACTACTTTCCGAAGATGTTGAGCACGGTATTTATCTGGATGGATATGAATTACGTATCAAACAGTATCTTGATAGAGACGGAAACATTGTCGAGCCGGAAAAGGCTGATAAAAATGTGAAACCCGGAGAACTCGGTCTTCTTAGATTTGTAGCCGATAAATCGGGAAGATTTTCCATGAGGTGCTCTGCAACCTGCGCCAGTTTTCATCCTTATATGTATGGATGGCTCAGGGTAGATCCAAACACACGGTTCTCTGCTTCCGTTTTGCTCGCCTTTTTACTTGGCGGTTTTTTCCTCTATTTTTTCTCGAAAGAAAAAAACCGGAATCGGATTTTAGGGTTGATACCGATAGATTGGCGATTTGAAATAACCCGTTATCCTCTCATAAGGGGGCTGATAAAAAACCGCTGGCCTCGGTACCTCGCAATAATGTTTTCGACGGTGTTCTTTACCGTTATTCTCGTTTCATGTTATGTCGGAGGCGTTTCAGCGGGGAATTTCAACTTTGGGATCATGTATGTCTGGATTGTGTGGTTTGTGTTACTCATCATGATATGGGTGCCTTTCTTTTCAAGAATTTTCTGCGGTTTCTGTCCACTACCTTTTTTCGGGTTATGGTTACAGCGGCACTCAGTCATGTCGGTCATGAAAAAATCGTTTGGATTAAACAAGAAATTCCCGAAAAGTTTGAGCAACATGTGGATGGTGAATTTTTTGTTTATGGGCATTACTTTTTTTAATGGATTTCTCACCACAATTCCGATCGCTTCTTTTTATATGCTGATCGGAATCATTATCGCTGCGACCGCTATCACGTTTGTATTTGAAAAAAGAACCTGGTGCCGTTTTGTTTGCCCTGTCGGCGGTTTCCAGGGACTTTATTCAAATGCTGCCACGTTAGAAATCCGTTCCAAAGATCCTGAAGTATGCAACAGGGTAAAGGATGGCAAGGAATATCCTTTTGACGAAGGGATTGCTGCCTGCCGTCTTGCATGTCCGGCAGGGGTCGACTCCAGTACCTATATTGCCCTTATCGAAAAAGGCAAGTATGAACGCGCGCTTGAGGTTATCCGTGAAGCGATGCCTTTCCCGGGAGTATGCGGTCGTGTGTGCAATGCGCCGTGCGAAGTTGTTTGTTCACGCGGTAAACTGGACGCTCCTATTTCCATCAGGGCGCTGAAAAGGTTCGTGTCCGACTATGTCGGATATGGAAACGGCGATAAACATGAATTTGTTCCCACGCACAAGGAAAAGATAGCGATTATCGGTTCCGGACCCGCCGGTTTAAGCGGCGCCTACTATCTCGCAAAGGATGGATATGCCGTTACTGTTTATGAATCTTTGCCTGTCATCGGTGGGATGTTTAAAGTGGGTCTGCCGGATTTCCATTTACCAAAAGACATTGTTGACAAAGAGATCGAGTTCATAAAAAATTCGGGTGTTACCTATGTACCCGATACAACTATCGGTAAAGACATTTCATTCGAGTCTCTTCAAAAGGAATACCAGTCCGTTTTCATCGCAGTAGGCGCCTCGAAAAGCCGTCTTTTGAAATTGGAAGGTGAGGATCTTCAGGGTGTAGCCACAGCCATTGATCTTTTGAGGAAGGTAAATTCAGGAGAAAAAGTAGAGGTTGGGAAAAAGGTCGTTGTGCTTGGCGGAGGTAAAACGGCAATTGATGTGGCACGTGTCGCTATCAGACTGGGCTGCGAAGATGTTACCTGCCTTGAAATACGGTCTGAAGAAGAAATGGGCTCACTGGAAAAACAGGCTGTTGAAGAAGGAGTAAAAATAAAGCATCTGACGACGGCACTGAAAATAGTGGGCAGCGGGGGCAAAGCCACATCCCTGCTCTGTGCCGATGTAAGGCTTGGAGAAATCAACCAGGATACAGGCTTGCACCAGCATATAACCATAAGAGGCTCTGAGCATCTTATCTCGGCTGATACTATTATCGTTGCAGTCGGTCAGTATTCCGATATTGACTTTCTGCCCAAGGACATAAGTATAAGCAAAGTCGGCACGATAATCGTCGACCCCCTTACCATGGCAACGAATATTCCCGGTGTGTTTGCCGGTGGAGACGTTGTAACCGGGCCAAGTGTGTTTGTCGATTCTGTAAAGGCGGGAAGGAAAGCTGCTGTCTCGATCGCCAGGCATCTGAGGGGAGAAAGACTCGAGCCCGTTTTATTGTATCCCACAATGAAGCAGGTGGCAGACTTGCCTCTCCATTCGGTCTCTCATAAAGATAGAGTCGAACCCACGTGTATTCCACTCGAAGAGCGTCACGGCAACTTCAGAGAGGTTGAAAATGTCTTTACTGAAAGAATGGCTCGCGAAGAATCATCCCGCTGCCTTGGCTGCGGTTCCTGTGGAATGTGCTATCGAGGCAATGAAAAGGGTTATGGCTGTCCCTGGATGGAATTGCCATTCAGAAACAGGCGAAATACCTACTGCGGTTTGTGTCTCGAATGCTTTAAAACCTGCCCCGAAGATAACATGGCAGTAAACATAAGGCCGCCGGCTACTGATTTACTGGTCGATGAAAAAAGAGGTTTTGATGAGGCCTGGAAAAGCTTCATCATGCTTGGGGCCGCTGTGGTATTCTATGTGTTTATGATGGGACCCTGGGGATTTTTGAAGGATTGGCAGCGTGCAGCTACGACGTTTTCAATCTTTAAATATATAGCCACAAGCGCCATATCGTGTCTTATCGTTCTGCCAAGTATCTTCGGCATTTTTGTCCTTGCATCCAACTGGCTGAAAAAGGATGACCGCATATCGTTTAAAAAATTATTTATCAACCATTCCTATACTCTGGCGCCATTGGGTCTCTTAACCTGGATTGCTTTTTGTTTCGGTTTTCTCCTGCCCAGCGGCTCCTATTTAATCCATGTCACCTCCGATCCTTTTGCATGGGGATGGAATCTCTTCGGTACGGCCGGTTTTCCCTGGACGCCATTTCTGACATACTATATGCCGTTTTTGCAAATCGGCGCATTACTTTTCGGTTTAATCTTTTCTATCGACATTGGGATTAAGATTTCTCGTCAGACGTTTGCTGATGAGAGAGAGGCAATCATTACATTCATACCGATCTTAGCTTTCCTGGTCTGTTGGACTGTTACCATGCTCTGGTTGTTTTTATGGTAATGAACTCTCCCGGACCCAAGTGTCATTGTATCAAGTTTACTGTCCCATGCTAAGGAGTAACTCATGAAAAAATACGAGGAATTTATTGCAGTATGTCTTGTGTTACTTTGTGTTTTTGGAACCATTGCAGCCATTTTTACTTACGAATCTGCAAGGGCAAAAAATCGGAATGCCATCGATCTTGAAGCTCGTCCGATTGCAACATGGAGTAAAAAGGAAATAAGAGTTAAAAAGGGGGAATTGGTAAGAATCAGAGTAATTAACAGAGATTGTGTAACCCATGGTTTTGCCATACCTGAACTGGATGTCGCCGAGCGCATAATCAGTGCCGGCCATACTGAAACTGTAGAATTAACTCCTAAATTTGCAGGAGAATATACATACATGTGCGTTGTGCAATGCGACCGTGAACAGCATGAGTTTATGAGAGGAAAATTGATTGTGGAAAAGTAGACCAAACTTACTGTTTGGGCAAGGGATAAACATTAATAACAACAGGAGTTAAAATGAAAAAATGCTCTTTTCTGTTACTCTTGATTTGGGCCGGTTGCGGACAGAACAATAATGTAACCCCCAAACCCATAAACACGGTTGTGAGTTATGGAAATGACAAGGACATGAGTATCGCATCATCATGGGTAAATAAGCCGGGTGATATAAAACTGTCCTTCTTCAAAAATAACACATACTCGTATCTCTATAATGATGGTGATTATCAGTTCTCGGAAAAAGGCTCCTATTCTATTGCAGGAAATTCAATTCATGCAAAAGATTCCGATGGTTACTCCTATAGAGAAACTTTCTTGATTAACAACAATACATTATCTCTTTCAGATGAGTATGGCTATTCTCAAATATTTACAAGAAAATAGGTTTAAGATGACTATTTCCGATGTTGTTAACGTAACCGGGCATTGCCGGATGTATCTGAAAATAATTTTGGATGCCGCATAATTCATAACAAAACAAAAAATTTTAAAGGAGGGGGTATGCAAAAAGTTTCAGCAATTTTCACCGGGGTTCTGGCGATTGTGATGGTGGCAGGAGTCGCCATGTTTGTTGGATGTCAAAGAGACCAGGGGGCGATTGGACTTACAGGGCCGGCAGGCTCCGATGGGGTAGCCAAGTGCGGAACGTGTCATAATGTATCCACTGAAGTTCTGGCAAAGCAGATACAATGGAGCGCCTCGGTTCATGCCACCGGCGGGCATTTCAGAAGTAACTCTACAGCCTGTGCATCGTGCCACACTAACGAAGGCTTCAGAGCAACAATGGACTCGGGAAACATGGTAGCTGCACCGGCGCTCATTGATAATCCCACTCCTCCGAATTGCCGTACCTGCCATAACATTCATCAAAAATACGACCTCACAGATTTCGTCAATTCTACTACAAAGCCGGTGAAGTTGATGGTAAGTTCAACCGGCGCAACAACAAATTTTGACAAAGGCAATTTATGCGCGAATTGTCATCAGCCGAGATTGTCGAAGGTGACCCCTTATCCAACACTTAATGGCGACGACCTAACTATTGTAGCAAACTGGGGTGCTCAGATGGCCTCTCAGGCTGTCATTCTTCGAGGAGTTGGATCCGGAGCTTTTGAAATTCCCGGCTCGGTTGCCTACATAAATTCTTCGCATAGCACCCTGGTTCCGAATCGCTGTATAACATGCCATATGGCGCCAGTCAGGGGAGATACAGCCGGTGGTCATACCTGGAAAATGACATATTTATCTTCTGATGGTATTACAGAGAATAACTATGTAGCAGGATGTGTGGCATGTCATACGGGTTTAACTAGCGGTGTGGGAAAATTTGATGTCAATAAAGTTCAGACAGATGTCGAAGGTTTGATTGCACAGTTGAAAGCTCTCCTGGTTACCGCCAAAATGTTGGACACAACAACCGATCGCGGTCTTGCCGGAACTTTTCCTTCGAACAAGGTCGGCATTTTGATGAATTACAAACTGATTGAAGCAGAAGGAAGCCACGGAGTTCACAATCCGTTATTTGTAAAGGCTCTCTTGAAAAATTCCATAGATTACATGAAGAAGTAACTTGTTGTGGAATAATAATAGGGGATCTGTTGTGAGCCGGTTGTAATATGCAAAAAAAGGGCCGGCTGATCCGGCCCTTTTTTAACCTGAATTATACATAAAGTTACGTAAGTATTATCTCAACTTATTTTTGAACAAGTACTTATGCCTACTCTTGGAAGGTAGCCCCCTAAATCCCCCGGAGGGGGACTTAACATGGTAAATAAAATCACTTGTAAGTGTAACATAATAAAAAACCTGTTACTATTTGTCTTTCAATCTTTTAAGTCCCCCTTTGGGGGATTTAGGGGGCTGTAGTTTTGAGGCTTACAGAAATAAAATCCTTTTTTATGAATAATCCAGATTAAATAAGATCACAGGTAAAACATGTAACTTCTTTCAATGCAACACTGACGGTTTCCCGATCAGCTTCGAAGCATGGTTGACACTACAATCCGAAAAGAAAAAAATGAAGATGCATAGAGGTAATTTGTTACTTATCGGGATTTCACATAAAACTGCGCCTGTTGAAATTCGAGAAAAATTTTCATTCAACGGCGATACTCTCATTTCAGTTTTATCCGACATCAAAGGTATGAGCGGTATATCTGAATGCGTCGCCCTTTCAACCTGCAACCGAACGGAGATTTACACCGTTGTCAGTGATTCGGCCGGAGAAGCCCGGAGAAAAATTGAACAGTATATCTTGCATGTAGCCGGCATAGACAAAAGTTTCCTCAGTTATTTTTATTGCCTGAACGGAACAGATGTGATCGAACACCTGTTCCAGGTCATATGTGGATTCGACTCCATGATTTTCGGTGAGTCCCAGATATTCGGACAGGTAAAATCCGCTTTCTCATCGGCGTGCAGTAATAATTGCACCGGCCCGATTATCAACCGTCTGTTTCATCAGGCATTTCAGGTAAGTAAACAGGTTAGAACCAACTGTAATTTTGGCAGCGAAGGGGCAATTTCAGCCAGCTCGGCTGCTGTTGATCTGGCCAAAAAAACCTATGGTTCTCTGCACAATCGGACTGTTCTTTTGGTGGGCGCCGGTAAAATAGGCAGGATGTGCGCAAGACTTCTGATAGATTCCGGTATTAAAAAGCTCAATCTGGCCAACAGAACCGCTGAACGTGCAGACGCCCTGGTGGAAGAACTGTCCGGAGAGGCTATACCATTTGAAAAAATGGATGAGATGTTCGGAAAAGTTGATATCATTATTACTTCCGCTTCTTCTTCAACTCCCCTGATAACAAAAAACCGGCTGAAAGAGAGTGTCGGTGATCGGAATGGCGCCATCCTCACCCTTATCGACCTCGGAGTTCCGAGGAATATTGACCCTGGAGTTGCCGCCATCGGGAACATCATTCTCTTTAATATTGATAATCTGAAAGATCTTGACCCGGGAAATTGCCATACAGAAAGTATTGAAAAAGAAAAAGCGCAAGAAATTATAAAACTCAATGCGGATGAGTATGATAAATGGCTCCGGGAACGAGAGATACTCCCTGAAATACTTACGCTCCGGGAAAAATGCGAAAATATTCGTACGGAGGAGCTTGAAAAAATAAAAAACAAAGTAAGCGCTGAGATTTATGATGCAGTTAATTTGGTAACCCGGCGAATTGTCAGAAAGATACTCCATAATCCAACGGTCACGCTCAGAGCTTCCGAGTCAGGAGAGATGAGAAAACGTCTTGTTGAGTCTCTTAACGAGCTTTTTACAGATACTCATGCACGTTCAACAAAGAAATCAAATCATGAAAGCTCATTAATTCCAGGTTCCATACATTTTCACCACCACGATAAGGTCGAGGTATCATAATGTTTTATGTTATGATCATACATGACGATGAAGATTTCGACAGCTCAACTGCATTGGTACTCGAGCATGCAGGGTCTGAAGAGCCGGTGAAATCTGATATCCCCGATGCCGATAAGAGCATTAAAAAGGCTGCCCGAGCTGGTGATACTCAATGTCATGTTTCCTGAACCATGTGCCGGCGCCAACTCTCTACTCTATCCCGTAGTGCTTCATCTTGTTAAACAGGGTAATGTTCAGAGCTATCATCTTCCCGAAGCGGTCCCAGGCGACAGCGCGCAGCCGGGCAAGAGATTGGGAAGCCACATTACTTACCTTTTGAATGCGACTCTACGTTAGTATAAGTGGCTGTAACATCGCCCATGTCGTTATAGCCAGTCTCTGGGGTAGATGTAAAGGAATATGGCTGTGTCAAACTCCTGGTGTCGTATTGGTTAGTCACACCATATATGATGCAGTTTTCTATCCTGGTATTGCTGTTTTGATCTACACCTGTGCTGTTTTTTCCAAAGCGGAAAAGATTGGTGCTATTAACAAAGGTGCAGTTGCGAAATGTGGTGTTTTGCGCATCTCTCAGGAATACGCCCACTATACCATTCTCGAATATGCAATTGACGAAACTGTTGTTTGCCTGGAAATGGTTGATGCCTTTATCCGCATCGTCCTCGTAGTCCTCCCTTAAATATATGCAGACAACCTGTTTATTGCCTACGCCACTGCAATTCGTAAATGTATTATCGGAGGCGCCGTCTCTGACCATAAAGACATTATTAAAGTAGTTGCCTTTTGCCGCATTATTGCCGTAGCAATTGATGAACTCGTTATGGTGGGCTCCATGCGCTGCGAAGAAGCACTCCTCAAAATTTATTGCCGTGCAGTTGATTATCTTATTGTTGTTGCTGGGTGGGTGGGGCTGTCCGGGCGGTACTCCGGTATGGTCCTTGATGCCGATGCCGTGGTTACCTTTGCTTGAAGCTACCTTGACCTCGGTGGTGCAGTTCCGGATCGTGTTTCCGGTAGCCCAGCTCATCACAATATAATAATCCATTTCGTATACGTCTGTACGCGTGCCGTAAACCCGGCAATTGTCTATCAGGCACGAATCGGACTCTGTTGTATAAATGCCGACGCCCCCGGCGTCAGTCACCTCGCAGTTGCGGATGGTTGATTGCTTGCACCGTTCGAGCTGAATACCACGCCCGGCGCTAGCTAAACCGCCGCATTCCCTTATTACGATGTTCTTCAGCGTGATATACTTGCCAGACACCACGGAAATGCAGTCCATGTACATGCTGAGTTCGATGTTCTTGAACGTGACGTAATTCTTCCCGCTTATCAAAATGCCCTGACCAGTCCGATCGCTGCCGTTTAGCACCGGCATGCCGCTGTATCCCTCGAAGACGATGGGCGCCGAGGAAGTGCCGCTGTTGGACACGACCACATGCTCATGACCATAATCGCCGCCTCTGATATAGACTGAATCGCCGGCCTGGGCTCGAGTAGCCGCATAGGCGATGTGCCGCCAGGCGGAGTCCGGCCGCGTCCCCGGCCAGGCGTCGTTGCCGGTAAGAGACACGTAATAGGCCGCGCTGCCTGCCGCCGAGGGCCAGACAAGGACGGACACGACGAGAAGGGCGAGAAGCGATAGACGAGAAACCAAACAGCACCGCATTTACTTCTCTTTCCTCTTCGAATAAGAACCAGTCTTCTTCATTGTAATTTTTCTTTTCACTTTTTAGAACTTTATCCGGTTCCCGGGGATATCAGTATCCTGCTTTATATTCCGCCGGAGGGATGTCACGCCTCATCGCCCAGTGAGCCGAGCGCCACATGAGATATTTGACTTCGGTCACCTGGAACGGCTGCGGCTCATGACCGAACAGGAGCGCCACCACACGTCCTTTTTCCTCTTCACGGCACCAGGCGGCGTTGTCGGTGCGCTTGTCCTGCTGTCCGGTGGATTTGTAGAGGAGGGTGACCCCGTTATCGGCCAGCTCCGCGCCGAAATTCTCGTCCAGCGGAATATCGAAATCCTTGAGTCCCCGGCTGATGGGGTGATCCTGGTTGATATCGTGGATTTTCACATGCTGCACAGGGCCGTGCATGAGCGGCTTTGCGATCCCGACCAGCTCCATGTATTTCTTTCTTTCCGGGTTCCATGTCGAGCAGTGCATGGAGAGCAGTCCCATGCCGCGCCGGACGTTGGCAACAATAGCATCCTCCTGCTCGTCGGTCATGAACGGCGCGCCCGCCGGTCTCTTCTCGATCACCCCTTCCGGAACGAATCCCAGCGAATCCGGCCCGGCATAGCGGGCGACCACGAACAGGTCGGCCTGTTTCAGCGCTGCAGGGGTCACAAACTGGCTGGACTGGGCGAAGAGGAGCCTCCAGCCGGCAGGCTCAAGTATCCTCCGCCAATGGGTCTCCTGGGCTACACCATTATGCCAGTAGTCCCCGACCAGGAAGAGCGCACGGGTCTCCCCTGAAGATTTCGGAGCGGCGAACATGTCTTCCGTTAATGCCCCAGCCGCGGCAAAGGCAGTCAGGCCGGTTTTCAGCGCGGTACGGCGCGATGGATGATGCATATATCCTCCCCTTTTAAAGGCAGCCCTTCTAAGTTCCAAGCTGCTTATGGAACAGATGCCGAAACATGTTCGGCATGACACGATGCATAGAAAATGAAGAAGGCCATTTTATAATAAGTATACGAAACACCCGATTAAATTCAAGCGGTTTCTTTTATTCGAGAATGTTATTAAGTCAACATAGGTGATCATCCTAATAGATTTGATCCCCCCTGCCCCCCTTATTAAGGGGGGAAAAATAATTGCCGCTATCACCATATATCAATAATTAGGATTTCACAGAACTCTCTCCCTAAATTCCCCCCTTAATAAGGGGGGATGCCGAAGGCAGGGGGGATCTTTTAAGCCAGTTGGAGCACACTACCGTATGTCACTGACTTAACGATATACCCGGATTCTTTTCTTCTGTCTCCTGACTCCTGACTCCTGTCTCCTTCTTTACCTCACATAGCTTCCCGCGTTGATATCGATAGAACAGCCGGTGGCGTGGTCCATGAGTCCGCTGGCAAGGAAAACCACAGTGGGGGAAACATCCTCCGGCTCGGTGAGACTGTCGAGCGCGAGGTCACGCACCAGGAAATCCTCGCCGTACTGATTGATGAACGGGCGGTTGATGTCTGTACGGACGAAGCCGGGCGCCACCACGAAGGATTTCACCCCCTGTTTGCCGAAAGCGCGTGCGATGGAGCGGCTCATGGCAACCATGCCTGATTTGGCGGCGGCGTACGCCAGGTATTCGGGGGTGTCTCCCCGGAATGCGGCGCGGGAGGCGATGTTGATGATGCGGCCCCCGCCACGCGGGATGAAATGGTTCACCGCAGCCCGTGAGAGAATGCCTGCGGCGGTCAGGTTGACCATGATAGTTCTGTTCCAGTTGGCGAGCCACTCGTCAGCGGACATGTCGAAGGGAGAATTCATGATCATTCCCGCGTTGTTCACCAGGACATCGATCTTTTCGAAGGCATCGAGAACGTCAACGAACAGGCGGAAACATTCTTCGGGGTTGGACAGGTCGGCCTGGAATGCCTTAGCCCCTCGACCGAGTTTCCGGGCGAGTGTTTCCGCGTTTACTGCGCTGCGGTTGTAGTGTACGGCGACAGTTGCGCCTGAACCGGCGAGGTCCTGCGCGATACATTTCCCGATGCCACCGCTGGCGCCGGTAACCAGAATATTCATGCCGGTAAGATCGATGTTCATGGATTTCTTACCTCCCTTGGGTTATTTTCTTTGTGCCTTTGTGCCTGATTTTTAATTTCTTCCTTCCGTCTTTTTAACTTCCTCCCAGAGCGCGTCCATTTCCTCCAGGGAAGCCTCGCCGAGCTTTTTCCCTCTCTTGGGGAGTTCGCGCTCTATATACCGGAACCTCCGCTGGAATTTGTCAATGGTCTTACGGAGGGCGTCTTCCGGGCAGAGGGAAACAAACCTCGCCAGATTCGCCACCGCAAACAGGAGATCGCCCAGCTCTTCCTCCATTTCGGCCCGGCTGTTACGGCGGCTGGCTTCCTTGAGCTCTTCAAGCTCCTCCTCAACCTTCATCATCACCTCTTCGGTTCGCGCCCAGTCGAACCCCACCCGTGACACCTTCTCCTGGATACGGCGGGCTTTGATAAGCGCCGGCAGGTCCCTGGGGAGACCGTCGAGCACAGACCCGCCTTCTTTTTTCTCCCTCTTTTCACGGCGCTTGATCTCCTCCCAGTTCTTGATTACCTGGGCGGAATCCTCCGCAACGGCTTCACCGAACACATGGGGATGGCGGCGTTTCAGTTTATCGATAATACCCTGAACGACATCCTCTATGGTGAAACGCCCCTCACGGCCGGCGATTTCGGCATGGAAGACAACCTGGAGGAGTACATCGCCCAGCTCTTCTTTCAGGCGCTCATCGGAACCGGAATCGATTGCCTCTATTGCCTCATACGCTTCCTCGATGAGATAGGGTTTCAGGCTTTCATGGGTCTGCTCCAGATCCCAGGGGCAGCCGCCGGGCGCCTGGAGTAGTTTCATGATGCGCACAAGTTCTTCGAATGATGACATGTATTCTCCCCGGTTGAAATATCGGTACGAATATAATGTACGAATATAATGTACGAAAGTTCGGAAACAAGGGCAACGTATTATGGGGAAACGGGGGAGCGGGAACTCAAACCCCCGGAGATGGCTTCTCAGGAGAATCAGGTATACATGGAGACTCAGGATACTGTCGTTGACGGCGTCTATGCGAATCTGTTGAATCCTGGAGGAAAGGAAATAAAGATAAACCAATCGAGAGAGCAGTCCCTCTCTGCTCGAAAGAGGGGTGCAAAAACTACGATAGTTATATTATTCGATACAGTTCTAACACAAAAATCAGCGGGGCGCATTACGAATCCGCTGAATTGTCTAGTTGGACGGTTTCCTTCTTGAAGTAGATATTTTTTCCTACATCTTCTGCGATCTTACGTTGTATTAAATGCTCTCTATCCAGCTTCTCACCGAATTTAGCCACTTTCTGTATGTAGCAACCGACATCATCTGCGACTTGTCTAGCCAACAGCTTATCTTCTTCCTGAGATGAGCGTATTGCCCCAATAATTTTCATTTCTTCCTCTGTGAATTTCGCACTATTGGATTCACCAATCGGAACCTCCTCAAGGTCTGTTCGATCCTTCGGACAGAAAGACAGCAGTTGACCCGCGACATAGAGATCGCTTTCCTTGTAAATTGCTGAACAGGTGGGGCACTGGAATCTCTTTTCTTCTTTTTTAGTGAAGTATATGTCAAATTCGGTTAGGGAGTTGTCGTATGCGAATCGTTGTTGACGAATGATATTCTTATCCGTCCCGTATCCTAGGTTGTTTTCAAGACACGCTCCGTAGTCAAAGACGTAAAGACTGCGAGAAAGTTTCTCTTTCTTGGTTGTACGCCCCTTAGTTATGAGATGGACTAGAAAGAACATGTTCATAAATCTAAGCTTCTCTTCATTCCTCGGTAGCACCATAAAATGACTGCTCGGTCCATCGGCTTTTGTCCGCTCTTCTATGGCTCTATCCAATATAGCGCTCCAGATGTCCTCACAATAACTTGGAATTGCGACGCCGCTGGCACCAGAAAACTGATCTTGGTAAGCCTTAGTCGCGTACATAATTCCATATTCTATATCTTTTTTGCGAATGCGTGGTCGAGCGGATTGCAAACATCTGTAAAATGCCTGTTTAAGTGCGATACCGATCGTACGGGGGACCCCCATCGATGAACGGCTTAATTCCGTCCACGATTCTTCTGGATCGTCAAACAAAGCGTCAGAGGTAATGCTTGCATACTCCTTAATCCTCTCCGATATTAGGTCTCTAGTTAGGTCGCATAGCCCATCCATTGCCGCGTTCAAAGATCCGCTTCTTTCAACGAAAGCATCTAGATCCAGAGACAGCTGAAAAAGATCTCTTTGAAGAATTATTGAGCTTCCTAGACTGTAATTATCAGTAATCGCGCAAACCTTTATGTAGACGCCAGAATGATTCCCCAGCATTTTTTTCAGCAAGGTGGAAAACCGTCGTTGTAAATCAGAGGAAAGAGATGAAAATTCATCAACCAGTACGACAATATGACTTATACCGCAAGCTTCCCTCAACTCACCTAAAACACGAAGAACATCTGCGATTGAAAGCCTGCTTCTAATTAAATTTGTAGTTTCCATTTCATATTCCGAAGTCAGAGATTCTGACTCAGATAAATTCGCTGATATGTTCATTCTCTTTTCTGTAAGGATAGCACAGATATGGGATCCTTGAGTGACGGTTTCGGCGTCCTTCTTTCTGATTTTGCGCGGGCCTACTTCTTCCTCAGTTCTTGGGATACCAGACGTTATTATTCTGGAAAGCTTTTTGAGCGCGTCTGTTGATTCCTTTTTTCGTTTTGTCTCCTCACGAGAGAACACTCTCTCCAATAAGCCCGATTCGGTCTTCAAGCCTGGCCAGTTACGAAGGAGCTCTTCAAGAATAGAGTCAACAAGTTCTGAGACAAATACATGCTCGAATTCAATGAAATCGCTTGCGCTTACATCTGAAAGGGTATGGCACTTGCTCAGGTCAAGATATATGGCGAGTGTATTTAATTTTGCCATCGACTGAAGTGCGGGATCCCATGAGTGTATGCACTCTATAAGACCCCTATAAAGCAAAGTTGTCTTACCCGTACCCCGTCGTCCCACAATCAGTTGATCCGATTCGCCAACGATTTGCCTAAGATAGCCAAAATAATCAACATAGTACCTTGAAAGTCTTTGGAGCTTCGTCGTGTCACGAAGTGGAATATAGTCGGTACGAAGCATGGAATTAAAAGCATCTTCGATCTTGTTTTGCAGGTTATTATCCATCTACATCTCCCTTTGCCCCAACTAATATTTATATGGTTTCCCTATAACACTCACCACGACTCAGCCTGTCGGTATAACACTCCGAAACGAAGCGATCCCAAACGCCTGATCGACAATCCCTACTTCCTCATGACCCGCACCTCGAAGTGCCTTGATTACTGAGTTGGGGACACAATGATCCACAAAAAATCTCAAGCTCATCAGACAACCACTTCGAATTCTGCCAACTCACGGGCAAAATCCAGACAGGCAGCAATTTGTTCGTGATTGAGATCCGGAAATTCAGCAATGATTTGGTCCGTATTGTAGCCAGCCGCGAGATAACCGAGAATCAGGCTCACGGGGATTCTTGTGCCTATAATACACGGTTTACCCCGCAGGACATTCGGATTGCTTTCAATGTAGTCTTTCCATGTTACGTTCATTTTCTTCCTCTTTTGCAAATTATTGAAGCCTAACTACTGTTTCTATGGTTTCCTTATAACACTCACCACGGCTCGGCCTGTCGTAATAACACGTCGAAACTAAGCGATCCCAAACGAATGACCGCAAATATATTACATAAATAATCCGCTTTATCCGGCGTCTTATATGGTTTCCGCATACTATGTACCACGCAGGTGTAAATCTTTGTCGTTCGCACTATGATACTATTTTATAATTGTAATCTTTTCTGCGTATCATAAGCAAGATAAATATTTTAGCCTATTCTCTACCCACCCACACAGGATTGGTGAAGCAGAGTTTGCCCTTTACGGTTTCGCACTCGGCGCGGATATAGAGGAGGTCTCCGAGATCACATGCGCCTTCGTAGAGGTACTGGTAATCCGTGCGAGGGAATACATCAAGCGCGGCGAGAACCTGTTCCTCATGCGCTCCCTTCCGGCCGGCCAGGATGCGCGCGGTTTTGACAAGGCCGAATTCCGGAGATGATTTCAGAACTGCCCGAACGGTGAACCGCCCCGGAGAAACGGTTCCGCCGGGATGGGCGACACGGTCTCCCGCCGCCACAGTGAGATCGATGAAAGGCCCCTCGGTTACCTGGGCGCGGCCTGCCCGAAGCGCCTCCGTGATATCCGCCGCAGACTGGGAGGGGGCGTAAACCAGGGTGCGGACGCCGCCGAAAGCGCGTTTTCTCGATTCGTAGAGCGACAGGAAGGGCAGGCTCACACCCCGCCGGTAATTGAGATCTCCGTGGGCGTCATTCCCTCCGAATGCAGAGATTCGTCTTCCCTGGAGAAGGAGTTGTATCCATGTTCGCATTCCCAAAGTAAATCCTCTGTCACGGATCCCGTTATGGATCTGCAGGGCTGATAAACCGGGCGTCTCCATGTCCGGGAGCGTCCATGAGCCACGACCCAGAAAAAGCCTTTCAAGCAGAGGAATGTGCTCCAGCGGATGGGCAGCGCAGGCCAGGCCTCCCCATTCAAGGCATTCGGCGACCGCTTCACCGACTGTGCGCTCTGTGGTTGAGGAGAGACCGCGCTCACCGCTGTCGCCGGAGCCTTTGATGAATGCATCGGCGTTCAGCGCCAGGAGGTGACAGTTACGGCCTTCGTGGGTACGGCAGGTGACCTCCTCGCCGGGAATCACCGTGAATGACCGGAGGGAATCGGTAAGCGTCTGCGATTCGTTTTTCATCATGCGCCATTTTGTATGGAGAGGATCCTCGGCGCGATAATCGTTTTCCCGATCATCGAGATCGTAGGAATGGTCGGTGGCGGCCATCCAGTCCATCCCCATGCAGTACCCGGCAAATGCCATTGCTTCGAGCGGGGCGCCGAATTCCACCTGGTCGGAGGTATAATAGGTGTGGCAGTGAATATCTCCGTGATACCACCCCTCTCCGGTGGGCAGCTTCGAGGAGGAAACGTTGACCGAGAGCGGCGTTTTCCCGCTCCCGCGATAGTTGTCCATGTAAACGATGACATGCTTTTTTCCAAGGCGCAGGCGGATGGAACAGTGCATGATCGCCTGCCCGGAAAACTCCGGGTGAATGTTGAAAGAATCCCACCAGATCGGAGTATCGATCCTGAGACCGCCGTACGGGAACCGGCCGATTCGTCTCATACCATTTTCATAGTGGAGATGAATCGAAACATCCTCAAGCACCACAGGATACCGGTCGGCGTCCTTGATGAACAGGAACAGGGGTAAAGGCCGTTCCGGCTCTACACGGGTCGGAGCATCGAAGAGGATTTCAGGCCTTTTCATGAAAATCAGGCTGGGTATATACCACGGCCTGTAATGGACCTCTGCATAGGAGATGAATGGTAAAAAAATGGTGAGCTCCCTGATACATTGTGTAAATGCAGCACATGGAAAGACACCCTGTAATATGAGTAAAGTTTCTCGGCTTGGCAACAATAGGAGATTTGTTTATATTGAAAAGACAGGATACAGAAGATAGAAAAATATTTTTCTCTCGCAAAGTTCGCAAAGTCAATAAAGAAATGAAAAGCCTGGAAATTCGAATGAATCACGGATAATTTATGGTATCTGAATAATTTTAACATTTTGCGGGAGAATACAATAAAAATTATTGAAACAAGTATTTTTTCTTTGCGAACTTTGCGAACTTTGCGAGATACAATATTTCAAAGGTTTCTTTATATTCATTAATCCTGCAAATCTTTTAAATCCTGTCCAATTTTTATTTACCAACCGTGGAGAAAAAACATGAAACCGGATATCTGGGTGAACGGACAATTCATTCCCTGGGACCAGGCCAGCATTCATCCGCTGTGTCACAGTCTGCAGCGGGGCGCCACATTGTTCGAAAGTCTGGACTGTAAGGAAGCAGTAAACGGCAGGGCGGCGATTTTCAGACTGAAGCTGCACCTACGGCGCTTCGAGATTTCCGCCGAGATTATCGGTATGCCTCTTCCCTACGATTCCGCAGCCATTGAAAAAGCCGTGATCGACACGGTGGCAAGAAGCGGATTGAAAGATTGCGCCATCCGTCCCCTGGCATTCTATGCTGAACCGTTGCTGGATCTGCTTCCGGGGGATACCCCGGTAACCTTGCTGATAGGACTGGGAGATTTTCATCTCGCCCCTCCCATGATCCGTATGACCATCAGCCACAGGCGCAAGATAGACAGTTCCTGCATGCCGGTCAAGGCGAAGGTTTCCGGCAATTATATCACCCCGCTTCTGGCGAAATCCGAGGCGATCAAAGCCGGATACAACGATTCCATCCTGCTGGACCGTGATGGATTCGTGGCGGAAGCTACCACCGCCAATATTTTCATCGTGGAGAAAGGGAAGCTGGTCACTGCTCCCGATGACACTATTCTCCTCGGTGTCACCCGTGACAGCATCCTTGTAATCGCGCAGAAGCTCGGGATCCCGGCGAGCCTGGAAAAATTCGGGCCCGACCGTCTCCTCGCCGCCGATGAAGTGATCCTGTGCAGCTCCGGGAACGAGATCAAGCCGGTTATCCAGGTCGATGACCGTATCATCGGAAACGGCGGCATGGGGCCGGTTACCGAGCGACTGAAAGATTATTACAGCGATGTGATCGTGGGAAAGATACCTGAGTTTGAACATTGGCTGACGTATGTGTAAATGGCTTGTAAAACCCTGTTGTTAAAGATGGATACCGAAACGGTTTTATCGTTCCCGCGGAGCGGCAACAAGTTCGGCATGACCGCGTCACCCTGAACTTGTTTCAGGGTCTACCATACATGATAGAGTTTTCTTTGGTTTCCATGAAGATTTCACCTAAACTTCTCGATCAAATTCTCCTGCCCGGAGTGATGGTTGCCGCTCTAGTGGGGCACATCTCCGCGCTTTCAAACCATCTGGTGTCGGATAGCTGGGTCTTCGTATATCCCCGAACATTCGGGGAGATCCTGCGCTACTTTGTCACCTCCATCATTCCGCCGGAAGGCGAAGCGCTCTGGCTGCGGCCCCTACCCATGTTCTCTTTCTGGCTTGAGAACAGGCTCCTGCCGGGGACCGAGTGGCTCCCCCATCTGACCAACATCCTTTTCCATGTCCTGAATGTATGGCTGCTCTGGATGGTAGTCTGTTTCATGCTTGCGCCTGCCGGGAAAGCACCGCAGGAGCGCCGTGGGGGATTTGCTGCCTTCACTGCATGCCTTATCTATGCCCTTCATCCGCTTACTGTGGGGTCTGTAGACTGGGTGGCCGCCCGTTTCGATGTGGTGTGCATTACGTTCGGGCTGGCCGGGATGCTCTTCTGGCTCCGCTGGGATGCGGGAATGACGAAAAGCCGAGACCTCTGGCTCGCGACGCTCCTGCTCCTCGGTTCCCTTCTCTCCAAGGAGCAGGGTGTGGTATTCCTGATGTCCTGCGCTTTTCTCTCTCTTCTGGGTCTGCTTTCGCCGGAGAAGAAATCCCTCCGGCGGGCCGGCCTTCTCATTCCTGCGGTGATGATCGCAGTATACGGCATCTTCCGGTTCGCTGTTTTCGGGGGCATCGGCGGCTACTATACCTCACGGCACGGCCTCAGCATCCTGCCGCCGCTGAACTACTTCGCCGCCGTCCTTTTTCCTTATCTGAATCTGTATCCGAACTGGAGTTTCTCCTGGTCATTCTGGGCTGCTGCTCTCGTTGTCACGACCCTGATCCTCTTCCTTTGGACTGCTCCACCGGCGCGGTACAGTCCGATGAAGCGGAAGTATGCCCTGACCGCCCTGGCGCTCCTTGTCCTCGGGCTGGCGACCACCGCTCCCAATCCGGGTCTGACCCTCGAAAAGGTGGTCGGTCACGCCGAATCCCGCTTTGCGCTCATTCCGGTTACCGCCCTGGCCATGCTCATCGGCCTGGCGGTTTCGCAGATACGAGGCGCGGCCCTCTACCGGGCGGCGCTCCTTGCAGCGCTTTTCTGGGGGATAACCTCCGCCTGGAGGACAGATGTCCAGATCCAGGCATGGAAATCGGCAGGTAACACCGCCCGCTCCATCATAGACCAGACGCTCGCTCTTGCGCCCGATCCCCCGCAGGGCAGCAGTCTGATCTTCCTCGACATCCCCCGGAATAACGACCAGTATGCGTACATTTTCGGCATCGGCCTCGATTACGCCATTCACCTGAAGTACAACCGGAGCGATATTAAAATCCTCCGCTATCCCACCCGTGACGACCTCCAGCACGCTAACCCCGACCGTGACATGGCCTTCCGCTACAACGCGGCCACCGGGAAACTGGAAAAGCTCTACGCCAAACGGGTGAAAAAATAAGGATGAAAAAAATGTCTGAACCGCGGATGGTCAATGTACGACTGCGATGGCCATTACTTCGACGAGTTCCCCTTCCCCATATAGATCGTCTACAGCGGTCCAGATCATCGATTGAAGACCTTTAGGGAAATATTTCTGAAGGATCGGAATGGGTGATTTCCAGATATCGCCTGCTTTTAAACCTTCGGCGTCTTTATCAACAAAGTTTTGAAGGTACACTATGTCATCCATAGTACCGCCGAAATGCTCGACAACCGCTTTGACATTTTCAAGGGCATATTTGTACTGTTCTTCAAAAGAACCAAATAACATTTTCGGCTGACCGTTGGCTTTCACATCCCTTGTATGTGCAAGCTGCCCTGATATGAAAATCAGATTTCCAGTCCTTACACCTTGAGCATACGACCACTCCTTTTCCCAGGGAATACCAAATTCATATTTCACCGGCGCAAAGGACTTTTTGTAATCGTCAATCGCTTTCTGCGCTTCAATGCGCGCCAGTTCTTTCACTTTCTGTTCGCTCGTGCCGCAGCCTGAGGCAATGACGAATAACATGCAAAGCACTAACAATAGTACAGATTTCATAGTATGACCCCCTTCCTAACCCATAGATGCCGAAACAAGTTCGGCATGACACGTGTCATCCTGAACTCGTTGCCGCTTCGCGGGAACGATAAAACCGTTTCAGGATCTAAACACTCAAAACATGCGCAATTATTTATGTCGTCATGTATAGAACAAAACGATACGTTTATTTTTCCCCCCTTAACAAGGGGGGATGTCCGAAGGACAGAGGGGATTTTGTTTTTATTCTGTCTCCTGTCTCCTGACTTCTGACTCCTGCCTTCTATTTTATCGTCGTTACCTCCAGATCATCGAACCATGTGGTCCCCGCGCCGTCCTGCTGGAGCATTATCATGAGACAGCCTGCCAGCTCCGGCGCCGGACCGACTTCCATATCCAGTTTCGTCCAGCCGTTGGATCCGGTGAGTTTTTTCGCGGTGATGACCGGGTATTCCTGGGTGAAATTCGGCACATGGTACTGCACCGCCATAGTGGAACCAGCGCCGCTCACTCCCTCAGTTTTTACATAACACGACACCCGAAAGCCTTTGGAGAGCGAGAACGGCTCCGCGAAATATCCCTCGCCGTCGCCCTGGTAGGTCTGCCACCTTGAGAGGCCGCTGTCTTTTTTGTCGATTTTCAGGCTGAACGAATCTCTCCGGCCGGAGGTTTTATCCCAGGATGTACCGTTCCCGATGTTGATCCAGGGGAATGGATCGACCCTGCCCTCCGCGACCCCGTCGAGCGCAAGCCCCCTGGCAAAGCCGGACACCCGCTCATAGACGGGATATTCATTCCCCAGCTTCCACTCGCCTGGGGTCCATGCGGGAAGCTTGCCTTCTTTCACCATCGCCTGCGCTTTATCGTTCGGGCAGTTCATGACCCTGAAATGGGCGAGGATAGGTTTGTCCATCTCGGCGGTTGTAATGGTGCGGCCAAGGTGTATGTCGTACCCCCACCAGCAGATGCTGATGCCCGATTTCTCTGCGGTGTCCCCCACAAACTGGATAGCGGGGTTGCCGTCCGGCTCGTAAGCGGTGACAAACATCCCGTCCGGTTTCAGCTTGATGCCGCCCTTGAGCGAGGTGGTGAAATGGTTGATGGGCAGGGAAACGATTCCGGCGCCCGATTCATAGACAAATCTCTGGTATCGCCGCTCCCACATGCCGGGGAAGCTCACCGCCGGCCCGGGGCAGCCGGTCAGCCAGGGATCGCAGAACTCGAACTGACGAGTTCCGGCGCGGAAGAAATCGGCGCTGTTAAAGGTGAGCCAGGCCTGAAAATCGTACACATAGCTCCCCGCGGTCTCATCGTAGGTGAGGGTCAGGATTCTCCTGGAATCGGCGATGCCGCCGCGGTCGCGGGTGTTGAAGGTTACCGTGAGTTTATCCGTACCGCTGCCTTTGACATCGATGTTCACCACCTGGTCGGTGGCAAGTTTCCCGGAGATGAGCACCCAGTAGAGCTGGATGCATTCCACCAGGGGCCCGCTGTCCGGGGTGAGCCGTATGTGACGGAGAACCGGGGGTTTGGGCACGCCGTTGAAGAACATGAGGTCTTCCGCCGGCTGCTCGATGACACGCTGTTCGTACATGGCGAGCGGAATATCGCCATCATAAATCCACTGTTCGGGATTCACCGCTCCCCCGCGAACCTGCCAGGTGAATTTCGCGGTGTGCGGTTTCACCGCTCCGGAAATAACGGGGAAAGCCCCCATAAACAGAAGAACGGCGCACGAGAGGACAAGGAGAATGGCAGGGCGGTTTTTCATCGGGAGAATCTCCTGTGGGTTATGGAATAATTCGTTTATGTAGTTAACGAAAAGTCTTTTGTATTTCATGATGAACCGGCAAAAAGTAATTTTTACATTATTTTCTGGTGTTGTTAAACCTCACCCCCTGTCCCCCTCTCCTAGTCAGGAGAGGGGGTAACTCTCAGCGTGACATGTCTTTACCCTCTCCTATTTAGGCGAGGGTGGCCGATGGCGGGGTGTGGTTTCGACAGAACTGAAAGCTTTGTAACACTCTTTACCGGATCTTCATTTCATAGACACTGAAACAAGTTCAGGGTGACAATGTCATGCCGAACTCGTTGCCGCTTTGCGGGAACGATGAAACCGTTTCGGCATCTACTCTATCACATTTTCGTTTCACATAATACACCATGAAGTGAGGGAAGTCAAAGAAAAGTCACAGATCATATTCTTACAACAAAAGCATATCAATAAAAAAAACTTGATACGATTACTCAAAACAGATTATTATACTGGTTAATTGAGTTCAGTGAGTGAACATGGCAATTCCCCGGGAGCTTTTATGGACGAAGATATCATCTATAACCAGATACTGACCTTTTCACCGGCTTCCCTGACAGGACAGCTAATCCTGCGGTCGTATGTCGAGGAGGGTAAGCTTATCCTGGTATTGGAGGATTCGCAGAAAGTACTCATCGACGGCAGGAATGTGAACACCACCGGACACAGGGAACGCATTCAGGAACTGGTATCTCTTGCGCTGGAAAAGGGAATTGAGTGTGACCCGAAATCAGTAATGCATTACGCCGACTGTGGAACCGACGGAGAAGATATGGAGTATGTTCTGATAAAGTGGTAGGTCATCGAACAATTTATAAGGTTTGTGAAAAGGTGGTGTTATTATTTAGACCCTGAAACGAGTTCAGGGTGACACGTGTCATGCCGAACTCGTTTCGGCATCTATCAATTAAACAAGGAGTTAATACCATGATTTCTTTTTGGCGTATTATATCGGCGGGAGCGATAGGATTTCTCTTCGCTGTAAACGGTTTTGCACAGATGCAGCCTATTCCCGAATACACGATCCTGAAAGCTCCTGATAAAATAGTCATCGATGGAAAACTGGATGAGCCCGGATGGAAGAATGCTCCTTTCACCGCGCCTTTCGTCGTTTATACAGATGCTTCAGTCCCTCGTTTTTCTACCCGTGCCAAATTGCTATGGGACGACACCTATCTTTATATCGCCTTTGTCATGAATGATTCTGATGTCTGGGCGAAAACAAAGGTTTACGATGAATCTAACCAAAAAAATTGCCTCTGCAATGAAGAGGTGGCCGAAATCTATCTCGATCCGGACGGCGACGGCCTGAATTACCTTGAAACCGAGATCAACTCTTACGGCGCTGTTATGGACCTTCTCCTTGACAAAGAGTTTAAAAAGGGCGGACATATGGATCTCTCCTGGGGCTGGAAGGGACTGAAAACCGGCATCACCATACAGGGAACCCTCAATGATTCAACCGATGTAGATAAGGGTTGGACCTGCGAGTTTGCGTTTCCTTTCAGGGAGATAGCGCCGGTGGCGCCTTCCATGAACTTTCCGCCAAAACCGGGTGACACCTGGCATCTGAACCTATACCGTTATAATTACGATCGCGCCACTATAAAATATCCTGAACTTTCCGCCTGGAGCCAGACCGATCGTGAACGCGGTTTCCATGCCCCCGACCGGTTCGGGAAGGTCATATTTTCTGATGCCGTGCAGTCCCAGACCTTCCGTGAGTATACGGTAAAGAGAGCCCCCGGCAAGCTCGTGATCGATGGCAGGTTGAATGAACCGGGCTGGCACGACGCCGAACTCACCGAGCCGTTTATGATTTACAACAATGGCAGCTCTCCCAAGTTTCCCACCCAGGCCAAAATGCTCTGGGACAATGACTATCTCTATATCGCTTTCATCATGACCGATGAAGATGTCTGGGGGAAAACCTCCCAGTGGAAAAAAGGCGATCAATGCCTCTGCCGCGAGGAGGTCGCGGAGGTTTTCATCGATCCGGACGGCGACAGTCAGAATTACATGGAAATCGAGGTCAACCCCCTGAAAGCGGTAATGGACCTTACCATCGACCATGAATTGGGAAAAGCTGTTGATGGAAAAAAGGGAAACGCCAACTTTGACTGGGATATTACCGGCTTCAAGATAGGCGTCACCGTTGATGGGACGCTGAACAACCAGAAAGAAATAGATAAAAGATGGATCTGCGAGCTGGCTTTTCCTTTCAAAGAAATGGCTTTCAGCGCTCCCGGGATGAGCTTTCCCCCGAAACCCGGCGATTCCTGGCGGCTGAACCTTTACCGCTATGATTATGGCCGTGACGATGCAGGCAAAACACCCGGAAACCTTCAGGAGCTTACAGCATGGAACCAGACCGACAATCGCGGCTTTCACGCTCCGGACAAATTCGGGAAGATAATTTTTTCAAACCAGGTTTCCCGTATGCCGAAACCCTGAACATCATTTAATGTAAGTATAGATGCCGAAACGGTATCATCGTTCCTGCGAAGCAGCAACGGTTTCATCGTTCCCGCCATGCGGCAACAAGTTCGGCATGACACGTGTCATCCTGAACTTGTTTCAGGATCTATCATAATCAAAATCTATCATTATATATTCAACAGAAGGTTAAAAAATGCTGAATTTTAATCATGTACCCGGGAAAAACTGCGGACACATCGTTCTCTATGCCCTGAGCACCTGCGGCTGGTGCAGAAAAGCGCGGAAGCTCCTCGAAGAAATGGGGATTGAGTACTCCTATATATATGTTGACCTTCTGCAGGGCGAGGAAAGCAGCCGGGCCAGACAGGAAATGCTGCGCTGGAATCCCCGGGGATCATTTCCCACTATCGTAGTTAACGGCGAAACCGGTATTGCCGGATTCGATGAAGAGCAGCTTCGGAAGCTGAGCGGAGTGTGATCAAACATGATAAAAATTCCGGAAGATATTTCCCGGCTCTATGAAAAACTTAAAAAAGATGCCGAGTCCGGCGGATACCACCTTCATCCGGATATCGAATTCACCCTTGAGCTGGTAGATGGTTTGCTTGTAAATGAAGACCGGTACGGATACCCGTCCTGTCCATGCCGCCTTGCATCCGGTGTGAAGGAAAAGGATATGGATATCATCTGCCCCTGCGATTACCGTGATCCGGACCTGAGCGAATACGGCGCCTGTTACTGCGCTCTCTATGTTTCACAAGAAGCGCTGAACGGCGAGAGGAAAATTACCTCCATTCCCGAACGGAGAACGCCGGTGGAAGAACGGGAAAAAGCCCCCAAAACGGATATGAAAGGAATTACTGCTCTTTCCTTCCCGGTATGGAGATGCCGGGTCTGCGGCTACCTCTGCGCCAGGGAAGAACCGCCCGAGGTTTGTCCGGTTTGCAAGGTAAAAAAAGAACGATTCGAGCGTTTCATATAAAAGCAAGCCTGCCGAGACCTGATAAACTTTATAACACGAATTATTCACAAACTTGCTATGACATTTTCTTAACTCTTATTTAAACAAATACTTATTATTAATTTTTTAAAGGCAGCCCCCTAATCCCCCGAAGGGGGACTTTTCGTGGTAAAGATCAAATTGCGAAAGTGTAACTTTTTTTAAAACCGATTAAGCATTGTCTTTCAGCCTTTTAAGTCCCCCCTGGGGGATTTAGGGGGCTGTAGTATTGACGCTTGCAGAAAGAAAATCCTTATTTTATGATAAAATCCGGGATAATTACACCTTTGCTCCTTTTTTTTTCCTTGACAAAATATTTTTCTTGATTATATATAAGTAAGGATGTGCCTTGCGAAAATCATTTATTTGTTCTCTCGGAATGAAGGAGGTGAGAAGAACAGGCCACTATCTATCGGGATGTTTTGAGGAACAGTGTAACCAAACAATGTAAAGGGTAAAGGGGTAAGCTATGAAAAAGGTATGTATTCTATTTACTGCATGTATGTTTCTGGTATCGGTCGCCTATGCGGCCAATTTTCAGCCCACTCTTCTCAAGCTGAGCGCTCCGGCGACAGTTCTCTATCAATTTGACGGCAAAAGACTGGATATTCCCTTTGATGTCG
>JAUYCD010000198.1 GCA_030692375.1 Candidatus Latescibacter sp.
AAGGAGGTTCCCGTGTTCAAGCGTTTTCTGATTATTTCCCTGATTCTGGGGGCTTTCACCGCGTTTACCGCATCCGCTGCCGACGATTTCAAACCCTATCCGGCGCCGCTCAAGGGGAAGAAAATCGCAGTTTTCCTTGACAACGATTTCCAGATCGACGAGGCGTACTACACCCCCCTGCGCCTGAAAGAGGCTGGCGCGGACATAAAAATTGTCAGCCATTATCCGAGTGTGATACGCGACTTCTTCGTGGTCAAGACCGACATCAACCCTAAGGAGGCATTGAAGACCGTCTGGGACGGCATTTTCATTGTCGGCGGATTCTGCCCGATGGAGATGCGTGAGGACCCCGATGTAATCAAGATCATGAGGGATACCAACAGCCGCGGGGCGCTCGTGGCGCCCATCTGCCACGGAGTAACCGTCGCGGTTGCCGCCGATATTCTCAAAGGGAAGAATGTCACCGGGAATGTGCGCCGTCACCAGGAGTTCATCAACGCCGGAGGAATCTGGCATGACGATGCCCCGCAGATAGACGGCAACCTGATTACCGCCATCGGCCCGGCGGACAACGGCACCATGCTCGACGCCATCATCAACTGGTTCAACGGCGGCGAAGCGGCGGCAAAAGCCCACACCAAAGACCAGTATCTCAAGGGCAAAAAGGTCGCCGTGGTCATAGACCAGCGTTTCGATTACCGTCAGGCCAAGTATCCCCGCGACCGCCTGGTACAGAACGGCGCTCTAGTGACCCTGGTCGCCAACTCGGCCGGGGAGTGCAAGGAATACAGGGGAGTCGGCGCCATCAAGGCGGATATCGCCGCCAAAGACGCCTCGAATCAGCAGTATGACGCCCTTATCCTCATCGGCGGCTGGGCGGCGGACACCTACCGCGGGTATCCGGACGTGCGCGCATTCATCAACAAGAACCTTCAGAACGGCGTGCTGGTCGCATCTATTAACTGGGGCCACACAATTTTCATCGACGGCAATTTCGTCAAGGGATATTCCTTTGCGGTAACACCGGGCATGGCGAACGATATAAGGAATGCCGGAGGCACACCGATTATCCAGCCGGTGTTCCGAGACCGTAACCTCATTACCTGCGCGAAAGACGAGGATATGCCCGAGCTCATGCGGTATGTGGTAGGGTATCTGACCACGGTGAAATAAGAGAAATCTTTGAATATTCTCTCGCAAAGTCCGCAAAGTCAATGGAGAAAGAAAAAAAATTAGACATGATTTACAAGATTTACATGTTTTATTTCTTGTTTCATTCTAATCTTGTTAATCCTGTTAATCCTGTCTAATTTTTTTTCATTACGAACTTTGCGAGATGCTTTGTTTTTTTACCTCTGCACCCTTGCTCCGCCGCCCGCCGCGATCTTTTCGGCCATGGAACGGGTGGCCAGGCAAATGTCCCCGACATAGGTATGGGTGAGGTTGGACCAGGCCACCGCCAGTTCAAGCGCTTCCTGCAGGTCCATCCCTTCGAGCATGCCCGAAACCAGGGCGCCGCTGAACGAATCTCCGCCACCCAGACGGTCGATGACATGGACTTCGTATTTCTTCGATTCATAGAGCCTGCCGGAGGCGCGGTCGGCCACAATCGCCCGCCACATATTGATGTTGGCCTGTTTCACCTCACGGAGCGTGGTGGCGATCATCCGCACATTGCTCCAGGTTTCGAAGACTTTATCCGCCACCACCTTGTAGGATGCGGTTTTCAGGTCTTTGTAGTTCTCGTCCACACCTTCGGGAACGATGCCCAGGCAGGTGGCGCAATCCTCCTCGTTTCCGATGACCACATCCACATACTTCACAATCCCTGACATGGTCTTGCGGGCTTCCTCCTTAGTCCAGAGCTTGCCGCGGTAATTGAGGTCCACGGATATATTCAACCCCAGGGAGCGTGCGGCTTCGCAGGCTTCGATGCACACCTCGGCGACTTTGGGGCCGAGCGCAGGGGTGATCCCGGAGAAATGGAACCATTTCGCTCCCTCGAAAATCTTCTTCCAGTCGAAATCGCCCGGTTTCACCTGAGAAATGGCCGAACCGTACCGGTCGTAGGTGACCACATCCCCTCGTGAGCCGAACCCTGCCTCCACAAGATACTGCCCCATGCGAACTTTCCCGATGCCGTCGAACTTGACCTTCTTCACCCCGCCCCCGATTCCGAACCGGTCGCACTGGGCGATGATCCGCGCGCCGTAGGGGTTGTCCGGCACCACGGTCACAAACATTGCGGAATGCCCCAGCCTTTTGCAGGAAACCGCCATATTGTATTCTGAACCGCCGACCAGCGAGTACAGCATGTCCGCCTCTTCGAACGGCAGGTGGTCAATAGGCATGAGGCGGATCATCACTTCACCGAAGGTAATGACTTCAGGCATAGAAGACTCCTCTAATTCATATAGTACATTGGACTATTCAACAAATAGTATCATACTATGGAGACAACGAATTTAGAGTTCATAAGCCTCTAATTCGCTATCTCTTCTCTTGTGCAACTGATTCTTCATGCTGTCCAGCTGATCCCTTTTTCCACAATTCGCCGAATGGTCCAGTTTCCACCTTTCGGCGGATATGCACAATTAATTCTTCAGGACTCATACCTCGGGTTTCCTTATAATACTTCCGCTGTAACTCCCTTTTCATGGCAATGCAGTCGAATTCTTTTCTTTTCCTAATCATTTTTCGCCTCCAATATCTTAACCAGATTACCGGGGGTCAATATAATAACAGAGCCGTAACCGTTCGCAGTGTTGACCCCGTTGAAAGCTCGTACACGCAGCGGATTAACCAGGTGACGGAAATTCCACGATGCGATAGTGTCCGCCCGCGCGATCGTGGCAAGCGCCACATGGAGTGCGTCGTCCGCATACCGCCGTGTAACGACTCGCGCTCTAAGATATGCTTCATGCAGGAGAAGTGCGTCTTCTGTTGTTGTGATATGCTCAGCACCTTCGATTATGCTCCGGGAAACGAGTTCCCTAACCCGCGGGGAGGTGCGTTCTCCATCTCTTCCACCAACAGATCGGACACCAGAACCGTACACAGCCGGTTATTTGCAAGGTCAAAGAACGTCCGTGTCGGCGCATAGAATTCGTCGTCGAAATATCCCCCGAACACTGATGTATCAATATACACACGCAAGGGTTTCATTATCGAACCTCAATTATCGCGGAATGTATATTCTTCCTATATTCATGTACTCATAATATATCTTGAACGGCTACATTGCAACAGGTTTTTCATCCTTACCGTTCCTGAATCCCAATAATCAAGGAACAGTCTTCATTTCATCAGAAAATGTATATGACCAAATTAGATAACTCTCTGCGTTTCTGCGAGAAATCATTCTTTTCCTTACATTCTTTCTACAATAGCTTTCGCGAATTCGCTGGTGCTCAATTTGGTAGCGTCGGGCATCAGGCGTTCAAGGTCGTAGGTAACTTTCTTGTCTGCTATCGCTCCTTCCAACCCTCTGAAAACAAGGTCGGCCGCCTCATTCCAGCCCAGGTAGCTGAACATCATGCATCCGGAGAGGATCAAAGACGATGGATTGGAAACATTCTTTCCCGCATACTTGGGAGCGGTGCCGTGGGTGGCCTCGAACACCGCTGTAAAATTGCCGATGTTCGCTCCGGGGGCCATGCCGATTCCGCCGACCTGGGCGGCGCAGGCATCGGAGAGATAGTCGCCGTTCAAATTCGGAGTGGCAATCACATCGTACTCGGCCGGACGGAGGAGAATCTGCTGGAACATGGAATCGGCGATACGGTCATTGATGAGGATTTTTCCCTTGGGAACCTCTCCGTTAAATTTTTCCGAAACTTCTGTTTCGGTTATTGTTTCGTTGGGGAACTCGTCGCGGGCCAGTTCATAGCCCCAGTCACGGAAGGCACCCTCGGTATATTTCATGATGTTGCCCTTATGCACCAGTGTCACCGAGCGCCGTTTGTGCTCGATGGCATACCTGATGGCCTTGCGAACCAGGCGTTTGGTGCCGGTAGCGCTCATGGGTTTGACTCCGATTCCTGAATCGGGTCTGATTTTGATTTTCATCTCATCCCGGAGGAAATTAATGAATTTTACCGCCTCAGCCGAATCGCACGGCCACTCGATCCCGGCATACACATCTTCGGTGTTTTCACGAAAGATAATTACATCCAACTTTTCCGGCTCGCGCACCGGAGAGGGCGTCCCCTTGAAATAGCGTACCGGCCTTATGCAAGCATACAGGTCCATCACCTGGCGGATGGTGACATTCAGGCTGCGGATGCCGCCTCCGACCGGTGTGGTAAGCGGGCCTTTGATCGATACCACGAAATGCTCGATAGCGTCGAGAGTCTCTTGCGGGAGCCACTGGCTGGTCCGGTCATACGCTTTCTGCCCGGCGTGGATTTCGGTCCATGCAATCCGTCTCACACCGCCGTATGCCTTTTCCACCGCTGCATCCATGACTATCCGGGCTGCCTTCCAGATGTCGGGGCCGATGCCGTCGCCCTCGATAAAGGGAATGATGGGATTGTCCGGAATGACCAGGGTCTCACCCTGGACGGTGATTCGTTCTCCTTCTGGTACTTGAGAGTATTTGAATTCCACGGTTTTTCCTTTCAAATGTCGAAGGACTTTTTTGATTATATTTCCAGATATCGTTGGATACTCGAGATGATCATTTCCGCGTTTTCGAGGCTTTCCCGCGCGATCTCCTCATCGATCCAGGAATCGAAATCATAATCGCCTGTTTGCCTGTCTTAAAACAGGCCTTGAACAATTTCAGAAAATTCTTTGGGGAACACTCCGGTTTTCACGAATTCGCGGTTGAAAACCCCGATATTTTGGGCATGAGAAGAGAACGATAATCCCCTTGAAATCAGCACCGCATTCAGTGCGTGATAGACGGCATAATAACTCCGTGAAACCACATCGTCGAATTTCCTGTTCTCAAAAAGGATTCTCGCCGTTTCAAGCTTGTCGCGAGCCTTCTCAAGCATCGAGCGAACATCATTTCGATTTTCCATCACATCCTGATACCTTCCCGCTGAATATTTCTGCCCAGTGGAAATGTGGGAAAACGTGAAACGTTTTTCCAAGTAACCATTGAAAAGTCAAAGACTTTTCAATGGTTACGTCATTTCCACAGCTTTCTCATTTTTTCATATTATTTTTGACAGTATCAAGAAAGCAGGAATGCATTGCAGTGACGCCCTGATAAAAAATGGAAATATAACCATGCATCAATATAAGAGAATCGCCGGTAAATGCAAGAGCATAGAGAATATTCCTTGACCTGGTTTCTTCATTTGCATATTCTTTTAGATGGTTTAATAAACCGTTAGAATAACCGTTCGCACATGCCGTGGTCCTCTTTTCTGTGTTTCCTTTGCGAACTTTGCGAATTGCTTGTCTTTTATGCATGGCGACATATTTTATTGCGTTTCTTTTCAATATAGATGCCGAAACGGTTTCATCGTTCCCGAGAAACGGCAACGGTTTCATCGTTCCCGAGAAACGGCAACGGTTTCATCGTTCCCGCGAAGCGGCAACA
>JAUYCD010000199.1 GCA_030692375.1 Candidatus Latescibacter sp.
GTTGAACTTACATGTTATTATCTTTACCATGTTAAGTCCCCCTCCGGGGGATATAGGGGGCTGCCTTATAAATATGCTTAAGTATTTGTTTGAAAATAAGTTGAGATAATACTTATGTACGTTTATGAATAATTCAGGTTAGAAAGAAACACACCGAAAGTATTATTGGGGATTCCTTGTGACGCTGGTCGAACGTACCAGCAAATACACGCTTATAGGCCAGGTAAAACAAAAGACCGCCGAAGACGTAACAACGGAAATTGTGAGGCTTTGGTAGTTGAAACCGCTAATCTTCATATCCCGTCTGGTCAATGGTTATTTCTTTTCCATCCTGTATTATCCTTTTCAATCTTAACTGTATAGGATAATCCTCTTTTATTTTTTCGACAACCAGAAGGTCTGCAACCTTGCCGGGCGCTATACTGCCTCTGTCATTCAGGCCATATAACTTTGCAGGATTCATGGAAGCCGCCATTGAAACCTCGATAAGGGCTTTCTCTATATCAAGCGGGTCGTGCCTTTCTTTCGGTCCCCTGTAAGCAGGTATCGGAGCTTTTCCGTTTTCTTCAATTCTCATCAGCATATTGGCATAATTTACCGCACATCTCCACATTGTTGCATTGCTCCCGCAATAGGTATTTCCTGTGCCGTCGTTCACTACAAATACTTTCCCGTCTTCAGACAGCACCGCCTCTGTTCCTCCGAACACCACTCTGTCAACCCCTTCAGGAAGTTTCGTATGAGTGTGTCCTATATTGTCATCTACTAGTATCATTTTATCAGGCCCGAATATGGAACGCACCCACAATGCTGCTCTTGGATCGACATGCCTGTTATCGGTGATGATCTCTGCATAAAAAGAAGCGTCCCTCTCTTCTGCAGAATCTACCAGCTCGCCGATGCAGGGGAGTATCGTAAGCATCCTTTTCTTGCCTGTTGCAGTGGTGTGACCGTTGGTTGCATGAACCCAGACATATTTTCCCCCGGATATGATTCCTTCTTTTATCACCGATTTAGTGGCATTGGTATGTCCGAATCCGACAACAGTTCCCTGATCGACTAGATATTCAATCAGGTTTCTGGCAGGCTTACTGCTATCATCCGCATCCCAGTCCATTCCGACGCAGACCCTTCCGATCCGCCCTTTCGCGATCTCTTCCAATCTCTTGTAACGTTCACGGGACGGTCTTACCATGTACTCGCTTGATTGCGCCCCCAGATTGGGATTGTACATTATGGGAGCGCCATGAATTTCGCCTTTGGGATTATCAGGCCCGAAATAGATACTTTCAAAATCTGCAAACATATATGCTGCCCTGCCGGGTTTGTTGATAAAACCGGCCGAAGCTTTTAAAAACGATTCAAGCTGAAACATGGGACATGCCATTGCAGTTATATTGATCGCCGTTGTACCGTCATTAAGATGAGCGAGGAGCATTTCTCCAATATTTGCAGCAATTTCCGCTTCATCAAAAAGAAACCTGCCCAGGGCCGCATCATATTTCCCAAGTGCAGGAGCAGTCAGGTTCCCGCCGCCGTGTGAATGTGTCCCATAGAAGGCTGGCATTAAGAGCTCGTTATCGGCAATATGAATTATTTTTTTCCCTTCTAATTCGTCAGTTGATATTTTCTCGATTACTCCTTGAGAAATACCTATACTGACATCTTCGGCAACGAGTTTGTCTTTTTTTTCATAAATTGCAGTTCCGTTAATCACCAAATCATACATCTTAAACTCTCGCATAAAGGGTTACATGAAAAAAGTATCGCTTTCGCAGACTGCTGCGGGGAAAAGAACCAACGCTGCGGGTATAATATACTAGAAAAAATTGATTTCCGGACGGGAAAATATTTCTTGACTCTCGTTCAAAATTTTTAATATATTCCCTTGAGAAAATATTATTGCTCCGGCGAATAAATATTGATATCAATATTTGGAATAGATGCCGAAACAAGTTCGGCATGACGTCATCAGATGTCACTCTTTGATCACCGGAGCAATACCGTCAGAAAAACATCAGGTAATAGTCAGAAACTCAATAACTCCAATAACTAGGGTATGTATACCCGACAGTTATTATTTTTATATCACCTTGCAAATTAGGATAAATAATAGCACTGATACACACAAAATAACCATGTTTTGGCGTTACGTTTTTATCTAATTTATAGAATAAGTTCAAATGCCATCCTGTTTGAATAAAACCAAAACAACGATGTGGAGAATGAAACATGAGCAACGACACGTTATTCGAGAAAAGGAAAGAAAACTTTGCCAAAACCGAGGGCGTCGATGATTTAACCGCTCTGAATCTGGCAATTGTGGCGGAAGTTTTGGATATTCTCCAGGATCTGCAGGGCAAGGAAAGCGGCAGTATCGTTATTCAAACCAGGCAGGGAGAATGGAAAAGCTGGGACGCCGAGGTATACGGGGTAGATGAAGCTGCGGAGGGAGCATATATCAGAAGATTAAAGGAATGCTCTCATCCGGTGGTATTACTTTCTGAAGAAGCGGGAAAAGTCGATCTTACTGAAGGCAAAAAGGGCAAGAAATTCTTTGGAATTTCCGATCCTTTCGATGGAAGCTGGCTGTATAAGAGAGGGCTGCCGTTTATGCAGTACAGCTCCCTGGCGCTCTATGATGCCGATTTTAATCCTGTATCGACGGTAACAGGGGATGTTTTTAACAAAGATCTGGCATTTGCCAACGGCAAAGGAGCTTTTATAGCTCACTTGGAGAACGATAAAATTAATAATGTCCAGCGTTTGAACGAGGACTACAGAACGAAGAGAAATGGCAAACCTGCATCCGCCATAGGGAAATGCTGTGTTGAATCGTATGTATTGAAACCGCACAAATTCCTGCTGCCGTTAGTCGATGAATACCGCGTGGTGCTCAATGCATTCAAGATGCTGCATCCGAACGGCGGTCCTTATGCCTTTGCAGAAGCGGCGGCCGGACAGATCGATGTATATTTTGCTCGGAAACAACCATATGTGGATATCTTCTCCGGAATTCAGATCGCCCAGGAGGCCGGTCTGATAGTCTCCGATTTCGATGGGAACAAGGTACAAAAACCGTCTGAAGAATATGAGAAAGTTTTTGATGTTTTGGTAAGCAGAACCCAGGTTTTACACGATCAAACACTCGAAAAAATCAAAGAAAGCAAAAGGGGGTAGCAATGGCGGCGGGAGACAAGAACAATCCTATCAAACTTGCAGAACTGGCGCCGGCTGATGTGCCGGCGGCGTTAAAGGTGGAATCGTATTTTGATTTCAAGGCGCACCCGTTCGAGCACCAGTCATTGTTTGCGGGAAAGAAATCTGTTATCGATGTGCTCGGCAAAGACATCGGTAATTATGCCAAGAAATGGCTGGCTGAAAAAATCGCCGGAGCAAAAGGCCAGAGCGGGATCAAAACTCTCGTCAATAATTCGAAAAACGGCCTGAAAATCGGCAATTTTCAAGTGATTCTCGAAGAGGGCGCTGTGTATGAACCGGCGTATGTCCGCGGTGTCGCCGATGCATCCAAAGCTTTCACCCTCTATATTGCCAAAGGCGCATCGGTCGAAGGAGCGAATATTTTCCTCGATGAGGGGGACATATACATCGGTCCCAAGACCATGGTCGAGCCCGGCACCGGTTTAAAAGGCCCCTTGATCATCGGTGAGGGCAACGAGATACGGTTCGGCGCCTATTTCCGTGGAAATGTGATCGTCGGAAAAGGCGGAGACGGCTGCGCATTTCGCGGAGAGCTCAAGAATACGGTCATGATGGAGGGAGCGAATTTCCCGCATCCGAGTTATCTCGGGGACAGCATCTGCGGGTACAATACCCATTTCGGGAACCAGGTTACCGCCGCAAATCTTGGAATATTCCAGGGGCTGAGAGAGCGTTCCAAACGGACGAACGTGCTCGTGACAATCGATGGGAAATACTATGATCTCGGCATTATCAAGATGGGTGTGATTCTGGGAGATAACAGCCAGATCGGCTGCAGTTCCGTTCTGGCGCCCGGAACTCTCATCGGTCCGAACTGTGTCGCCTATGCGTTAACCTGCTTCGACAGGGGTGTGTACGCAGCCAAGACGCTTTTCAAGAACAAAGCGATTGAAAAAGGCATTGTCGAAGTGAGTTCGGTGAAACCGCTGTAATTTTCTCGTGATTTTTTTACGGGAAGGTTTCGAGAAATAATCGAGGACACGCACGAACACATGGCCGCAGGCTCTCAAAATCCTGCGGCCTTTTTTATATTTCAACACTCTGGGGAAGGCGAAGAGCAACCTTATGAACGTAAGGGTAAGCCGCGCCGCCCTGGGCCTTGACGCAAGCCGACAGCAGTGACCCTATTGTTCGGTGTTCTTCATCCTCAAGGTCATCGCCCTTTTGCTGATTTCTTCTATGGATAAATCTTCATCCATGCCTTGTCTCCAATTTGTATAATCAAAAGGCTCTCTCTGAATAAGTGCAATAAACCGTTCTGCTTCAACATCGCCAAGATGTTCTGCGAGAATCTGGATTCCTCTCAATTTAATTTCTGTGTCGGTTATCATGACAACACCCGATTCAAAATATGGCCTTCATTCTTTGCACCACGTCAATTCTTGTCAACAATGAAGCCCCCGTATCTTCGCTGGAAACCTTTACGTTAACACCATTCGCACAGAAGAACTATCCTTTTTCCTGTTGGCAGATTTGACTCTAATGAATATGCTTTTTTCTGTCTTGAAGCTTGAAAAATATCAAGAAAACTACACCTACTATTGATGCTATCCCAAGTGTAACAAAGAGATATATCTCCATCTTCAACCTCCATCATCTATTGGTGTTATAAAATATGCCAATAGAAGAAATACAACCTTTCTTCGTTCTCTGTTCATAATCTGAATTATACCACAAAATTTAAATTTCTGCTACTACAATGTTGAGGTTGTCTAACCGAAAAAATCACCGGCGCGAGGTACGAGCGTCCGGTGGATTTAATGGTTAGCTGTCATTCGTTCTTCTAACTTTGTGCGTTTCAGCAAGAAAAACAGCAAGTGTTGATGCTGCGCCTACCGCCAATTTAGCATGCCGCGGCTGTAATCCTTTATTTGCGCTTAACTTACCATGACCAGTTCCATAGTGGTTTCTTAGCTCAGCAACACCTTGAGTAATTGATGCTAAATTACTGAGCAAGCGTTTAATCGTATCACTTGCCTTAGCCCGATCTGGAATATTAGCTGGGGTTAGCTCAAGTTGTTGCACCGTGCTCTTAACAAGCTTGAGGAGATCATCACCTTTGGAAAAAGACACGCTGCATTCATTTAAGATGCTTTTGCAGCATGTTTCGACCAATTCTTTTGCAGTTCCAATTGCCAGTTCTGGATCTTGATTAACGGCAGCTTCCATTCGAGTAATTTGCTGAGATACATAACCTACATCAGTTCCTAATAATATTTCCTTTGCTGCGTTGATTCCAGGTGTCACCGCAGTTCCAATGTAACGGCCTACAAACACAGGCTTACCGGATATCCTTGTTTTCTCAGCTATTTGGTATCCATCATTCTTCAGAAAATTGTTATAAAGCTGACTTAGCCTTTCACACTCAGTTACATCTGTTCGCACGACTGGATGGATAGTTTCACATAGGAACCTTAAAAAAGTTTCATCATCTCCTCTTAGAAGGTTAAATCTATCGTCACTAAAAATCCACCCACGCTCCCAGTCATCATTGTTTACAGTGTGCTGCCAGATGTCGCCTAAAACATTTTCAAATCGAACGTCTGTGGATGGCATTGAATTCAAATCCCATATTCTTGCGAGAAACTCAATTTCTTCAAGACGGCCATACAAGTTAATCTGTTCCAATAAAATGGAATCTAAAATATCCCTTCTTGTTATTTCGGTGATTTTAATTGCCATTTAGCACTCGCTTATGTATAGCTAACTATTGTTTATATAGTTTCTATATAACACTCTTGAGGTATGAAACTGCGGTATAAGACGCCTTGCACATTTTCTCCCAAATTACTTTATTATATGGAGCCTTTTGCAAAAGTCGAGATTGTTTGACGCAGCCCCCTTCCTGTCCTTCGGACATCCTTCCCCCGGAGGGGGCAGGACACGGCTTCATCGTGCCTGCGAAGCAGCAATGACTGTTGAGCAACGACTTCCCTTGCCCCCTTCAGGGGGAAAGGGACCGAGGGATAGGGGGCTGTAGTCAAAAAAACTCGTATTCTTTTTATGTATAAAACGACTTTTGCAAAAGCCTCAGTATGAGATATAAATCATTGCATATACGCAAAATAATATTACATTATAAATTTGTCA
>JAUYCD010000200.1 GCA_030692375.1 Candidatus Latescibacter sp.
TCCTGTCCGGGGGCAATATCCTTGCGGATCAAGGCAGGGATGCTCAATCTGCCTTTTGAGTCGATTTTGTGGTCGGTTCTGCCGGTGTAACCTCTGCTCTTCAGCATCCAGATTTCCTGTCGCTTGGGAAACAATTGTAAATAAAAAGCATAAAGCGGATAGAAATTCTTCCCACGATTCCCCACAACTCACCACTATCATAAAATATAGCCCTATTTTTTGGCTTGTCAAGCACAAAAATAGGGAAATTTGATTATTAAACATTTTTTTTAAAACTTACCCAAGCGCAATTCAAGTGGAAGTGAGTTCGATTTAGGATTTTAGGGGAGGAATTAATGACTAATAAAAGGACATTGGGGACGTAATCGACTTGGATGAAAGCGAGGGTTCATGGTCGTGATTCTTCGGTAAAAGGAAAAAAAAGGGAGCAGGTATTTCTCCGGCTTCCAAATTATTGGCTTGCAGTAATAAGACAATCACGGAACGCTCCAGAAAGCAGTGTAACTTTGATTTCCCGCGTTGCGCCACTCCCAATCTCGACCATTTTGCTGACGTCAGCAAAATGGTCTTCGATACGATACCCGCTATTGAAACAAGCCAGCTTAGCCTTCTCAATTACAGCCTCAAAGTTCCGGTATTGCGTGTATTCCAGAACCTCCGCCAGGTCGCGGCTCTCCCAATACTCATTATTCGCTTCGTTCGTGCGCTTGATACGCTCGAAAGGCGACACATGTCCGCCTGTTGGCTTCGCAATTTCCTTCGCCATTATTTCTTCCCTCCCAGATAACATGCTAACGGAATTTCTGTGCTGCCTACGGTCAATGAATTAAGTCCCATTGCCCATGTATCGGGCGTCTTTATATGGTTTCCGCATAATGCGCTATGTCAATTTGCTAATCATAATGATAGTATACATCATGCGCGCACTCTGTCAATACCCAAATTCACTTTCCGGCAATCGCCCATTTTTTTCCGGCATAAGCGGCTCTTTCTTTCACCTCCGCTCTTGAGACAAAATCCCCCCGCCGCATTAAGCGGCGACCCTCTTATAAAGGGGGTAGAAAGACGCCCACATAGCTCCCCCCTTAACAAGGGGGGATGCCGACAGGCAGTGGGGATTTTTCACATTTCCTGCCCCATCTTTTTTATATATATTGCATTCATGGAACACGATAAACTCTCGACCCGAAGCTACCGTTACAGCCCCCTGACCGGGTGTGCGTCGCAGTATCCGGAGGAAAGGACAGCTTCTCGCTCCTCCATCCCAATCTCTGGCGGGCGGCGCGGTTATGGTGGGAAGCTTATGGCGACCATCCGCTGCATAAAGAAAAGGCTGTTTGACATGAACCGATACTTCACTATATTTAAAAAGGTTTTTGTAAAAGCCGTATAAATCATATAGATCCTGAAACAAGTTCAGGGTGACGCTTGTCATGCCGAACTTGTTTCGGCATCTACTGAGGTATATGGTGACTCACACATCCTTTCCTTTTCGGGGGTTCTATGAAACGCTACGGTTCGGTTCTCAAAGTCAAACCCGGCTGCCTGGAGGAATACAAGCGTCTCCATGCGGCGGTCTGGCCCTCGGTTTTGAACATGATCAAAAAGTGCAACATCCGCAATTACTCAATCTATTACAAGGACGGTTACCTGTTCAGTTATTTTGAATATGTCGGGAGTGATTTCGAAAACGACATGAAGATGATGGCCGCCGATCCTGAAACCCAGCGGTGGTGGAGTTTCTGCATGCCCTTGCAGGAACCGCTCGAAACCCGCAAGGAAGGCGAATGGTGGGCTGAGATGGAAGAGGTGTTTCACACCTACTGAAGGAGAATTAACTATGGATCCTGGCTACCTGTTTACTGCCTTGGTCTGGGGATCGATCGGCATGGGATTCTTCATCTACGGGAAGAAAAAGAAACGTATTGTTCCCCTCGTCGGAGGCATTGTGCTCATGGGAATCTCTTACCTTGTGAAAACACCCCTGAACCTTTCCTTTGTCAGCGTGGTTCTGATTGCGGGGATCTATCTGGTGAGCAAGAGGGTGTGAAGATGTAAGAATAATACAGGGCGGAAAAAAAACGGCGATACATAAAGATCAGGGTGTATCCAGGGATCGGATTTCACCGGTTTCCTGAATTACAACCGGGAAACCTTCCAATGATGAAGGAATATTTTTTGTTATTTCCGGTGTTTTCTTTACCACGAGCACCAGAACGCAATCCTTCCCATTCTTCTTACCCTGAGCAGTTCCCACCACCCCTGGAATGGACATCAATTCCGGTGTATGTTTTTTTAACACTTCCTCTATTGACATTTTTTTTACTTCCGTCGGTTTTTTTTTGTTTGCGCAGCTGATTATATCTATAGAAATGGTTATCATTCCGATACCTATAAGAACCAGAAAAACAAATCGAATAATGGAGAATCTTCTTTTTTCATTTTTGACAGAATATGCTGACACTTTTGAACTTCCCTAAAATAACAGGGAAAGAAAAGGTTCTGAAATTCAGCCTCTTCTTTCCCTGTTTTGTTGAAAGAATGCACGTTGGATAATGAAATTACTGCCCGTCGATGGTCACTCCGAGTGCTGAAAATGCTGAAAGAACATCACCAATTTGATTAGCAATTGCATAGGTCCCGATATTGTTACCAGCAAACAGCAGACCAACGGGGTTATAACCAGGGTCTGTCACGAGAAGCGAACCTGAATCCCCAGCTTTTATAAATGGTTTGCTCGATTGAACGATAATTTGATTGACAAATCGTGCGGTACCGCTGGTATAGCCTACATTAATCGTAGCGATGATGCCGGTGATTCTGCCTTTGGTGAGCGCAGATGTACGACCGTATTTCTGCACATTCTGGCCGATTGTGGCTGTCGCGGTAGTTGATTTTGGGATTCCGTATCCGCCGGTGGGAGTGGCATTGCCAAGGTTGGTGGTTGAAGAAAGAGCAATCGCAGCATCAACCGTGTTATCTATACCAGAAAAATCGATCTGTATAAAAGCGGAAAGTTTACCGATCTCATTATCGGGTTTTATAACGCAACCCGTATCATAACGGCCGGGTTGAAGAACAATGCTTTCCAGAGGTGCTTTGTTTTCAAGGGCATACACGTGGTTGTTGCTGAGAGCATATACATTTCCAGAGGTGTCCTTCACTCTGCAACCGATAGTGCCTGCAGAGCATTCGCCTACATTTCCGGTGGAGACTCCGATTGGCACGGGACGTGGCCATGTGCTTGTAGGTTTTAAAGCAATTGGTTTGCCTTTGACCTCCGGTGGAGCCAGCGCTTTGATTTCACCGGTAACTTCCACCACAACGGGAACGCCGTCAAGGCTGGCTGGGATTCCCTGAACACCGGGAACTTTGGTCAGAACCAGAACCACCGGTGTACCGTCCGCTCCAAGACCAACAGCAGTGCCCACTACATCGGCAATACCCAGGAGTTGAGGGTTATGCTCCTGAAGGGCATCGGCCGCTTTTTGCAAGTTCGCGGGCAAATCAACGAGCTTGGCGGCCTGCTGGGATTGGGTGACCGGCGCAGTCACAGTGTTGTTCTCTTTGCTGCACCCGAACCATACGAGTCCTACAGCCATCAGAGCGAATAGAATAATAGCAATACCTTTTCTCATCGCGTACTCCTCCTCTTTTTTGCGCTGCATGCTCTTGCCCAATTCCTGAGAAACTTTACGAAGTAATCATAGCATAAAAATGGGATAATGTCAAGTAAAAAATTACAAATATATTATAAAATTCCGGGGATGATAATCAAATTGCGTTTATGTCCTTTAGTGCCCTATATTTCACCTCTTGCTATTGGTCAGAACACCTCCCTATATTATCCCTGGTATTTCCAAGCATGACACCTGTTTTTTGTACACCGATTCTTGTTTCTCATAAACCATTTTCCGGAGCATATTCCCATGACCAGAATCCGAATTGTTGCGACAACAGTGTTATTTGTCCTCCTTGCGGTTTCCTGCGCCAGGAAGCCGGAGCTACCCGGCCCTATGAAACAGGGTACCCGTCTTCCCAACCATTGGGTGCTCACTCCGGCAGGCAGTCATATTCCGGTAGGAGATCTTCCCCTGAATATGGCGCTCTCGCCGGACGGCAAACTGCTGGCGGTAACCAACAACGGCTACAGTCGTCATTTTATTTCGCTGATCAGCACCGAAAAGGACACTGTGGTAAGCGAGCTGGAGACCGGGAAATCTTTCTACGGCCTGGCTTTCAGTCCTGATGGACGCGCGCTCTATGCGTCCGGGGGAAGCGCCGAGCAGGTGCTGACCTGGCAGAGAAACGGCAGTGATTTTACCCCGGGGACGCCCATTTCGCTCAAAGGACCCGATGCGCCGCCCAAGATATTTCCCGCCGGAATGGCTTTCTCGAAAGATGGCCAGACTCTGTATGTTGCCGAAAACCGGGGCGACTGCCTGGCCTTTGTTTCTGTACAGAAGGATCAGGTGGAAAAACAGATAAAAATCGGCTCATTCCCCTATGATATAAAGGTATTGTCAAAACAGCCCAAACTGTATGTCAGTCTCTGGGGAGGAAGCGAAGTAGGAGTGGTGGACACTCAGAGCGGCGCGATCATTTCACGGGTCAAAGTCGGGGATCATCCCAATACCATGCTCTTCTCGCCCGATGAGAAGCTTCTCTATGTCGCCTGCTCGAACACTGACGATGCCTGGGTGATCGACACTACAAGCGACCGGGTGATCGAGACCATTGAGCTGCACCCCTACCCGAATGCGCCGTTTGGAAGCACCCCGAACGCTCTGGCTCTCTCCTCCGAAGGTTCCACACTTTATGTGGCCAATGCCACAAATAATGATGTGGCAGTTGTGGATGTCTCAAGGCGCGGAAAAAGCACGGTCAAGGGATTGATTCCGGTGGGATGGTATCCAACCGCTCTTGCGCTCAGCCCGGACGGCCGCAAGTTGTATGTTGCGAGCGGCAAAGGCCTTACTTCCAAACCAAATCCGAAAGGGCCCAATCCTACCCTGCCGCGCGAGAAAAACCTCGTTGAATATATTGGCGGCCTCTTCAACGGCACCGTATCGGTCATACCCATCCCGAATGCCCGTCAGCTCGCCTCATACACCAGTCAGACGGAAAAAAACAACGGGTTCAGCGAGGTCGCCCGGAAGCTCCTGGAAAAGGAGCGCGTGGTCAAACCCCATGCAGTGCCGCGCCGGGTCGGGGAGCCTTCGCTCATCAAGCATGTGATCTATATCATCCGGGAGAACCGCACCTACGACCAGGTGCTCGGCGATATGGCCAAGGGCAACGGCGATTCCAGCCTCTGCCTCTTCGGCCCCGATGTGACCCCCAACTATCACGCGCTGGCCGATAAATTCGTTTTAATGGATAATTTCTACGTGGACGCCGAGGTCAGCGCCGACGGCCACGAATGGAGCACCGCCGCTATCGCCACCGACTTTGTGGAGAAATCCTGGCCTTCCTCCTACTCCGGACGCGGAATACCTTACCCTTCGGAAGGGGAGTTTCCCATCGCCTTTCCCACAAGCGGTTACATCTGGGAAACAGCCGCCCGCAAGGGACTGACTTACCGCAGTTACGGCGAATTCATAGTTGCTTCAGGCAAATCGGTTGTGGTGAAACACCACGCGCTCGAAGGGCATTACGATCCCGCCTTCCGTCCCTGGGACATGAGCTATCCCGACACACTGCGAGCCGCCGAATTCATCCGGGAGCTTCACGAGTTCGAGCAGAAAGGCGATCTTCCCCGTTTCATCATCATGCGGCTGCCGAATAACCACACCAACGGCACCAATCCGGGTATCTCCACCCCGCGGGCCATGGTTGCTGAAAACGACCTTGCGCTTGGCAAGGTCATAGAAGCTGTCACCCACAGCCGGTTCTGGAAGGATACCGCAGTCTTCGTGGTCGAGGACGACGCCCAGAACGGCCCCGACCATGTGGACGCCCACCGCTCACCGGCGCTGGTGGTCAGCCCCTATATCCGCCGGGGATATGTGGATCACACCCTCTACGACACGGCGAGCATGCTGCGCACCATGGAATTGATCCTCGGACTGCCGCCCATGAGCCAGTACGACGCTGCTGCCTATCCCATGGTGGACTGTTTCAGTGACCGCCCGGACATGACACCCTACAAAGTCCTGCGCCCTACTGTCCCGCTCGATGAGAAGAACATGGCGACCGCCTACGGCGCCCATGACAGCATGGCGATGGATTTCAGCCGTGAGGACGCCACTCCGGAAATCCGCCTGAACGAGATCATCTGGAAATCCATCAGAGGAGAAAATTCCGAGATGCCCCGCCCGATACATAGAAGAGCGGCGCAGGTGGAAGAGGAAGAGGAATGAGAGAACCTTAATTTTTTCTGAAATATTAATAAGATAGATTGAAAAATCGATAGGACATTTAAGAGGAAATTAACTATGAGAAATTTTATTAAACAATTTATGAACGCTCCTATAAAAACTCGTGGAATAATTCTTATTGTTTGTGGAGTATTTTTTTGTATTCTAAGTATCTTATTTACAGATGGTTGGGATGCAAGGGATAGTTTCATAATTAATCTTCAAGATGCATATATATTTGAAATAAATATTGGGAAAGTCTGGGTAACTATTCCCCCTGATAATTATTACCCTAGGGGAAGAGAAGGTCATTGGGAACCAAAATATTCTTATAGAATACCTCTAAAAATTTTTATTGCTCTTGGTTTAATTCCAGTTGCATTAGGTATAGTTTTGCTTCTTACAGGTAAAACAGATAAGCAAAAAAAAATAACAGAATCAGAATCCCTTTAAACAATTAAGTAAAGTCAAGCAAATCATATCAATTTTTTTCCTTTCTTTCCACAATATTGGATTAATGAAAAGGGGGGAAGAGATGCTGGCTGATGAACTTGTAGGACTTGAAACATTTGATCCCAAAGCTTTTCAAAGTGATGGGACTTTCCCACAGTCAGTATGCAATCTTGTTCTTTCATTATCATTAGTTTATAATGATTTTCGTGATATATATGTTGCTCATGATGCTATTAATAAATCATTACTTAATGAACCACTAAGAGAGACTAAATTGTCTGGCGAGATTAGCGGCTTACGTGTTCACTTGTTAAGAATTCAAGCAGGCATAATATTTGAACTTTTCAATCTCATCGAACATTCAGTCAATGCAATAGAAGAACCTATATTCAATAAGATCATTAGTAAAATCAATAAGCAAGGTCGTGAAGCATGGACAGCATTAAAAATCGCAGCTATTAATCATACAAGTACAGGTGAAGTAGGTCACTCACTGTTATTTTTACGCAATAAAATTGCATTTCATTATGACCCAAAAGAGATTTTCAAAGGTTATTCTAACGCATTTTTATCTCCAACAACAAAACGGATTCCTTATGTTTCAAGGGGGTCTAACCTTCAACAGACACGATTCTATTTTGCAGATGCGTCAGCTCAAGACTATATGGTAATAAAAGCATCAAATGATGAGGTAAAAGCTTTTATTAATGGTCGTGCCGAAGTTTTTAATCACGTTCATATAGCTATTTACGAAATAGTAACAAAATATATTCAGTTGAGAGGTTATGGATGGAGACAGATTGAGAAAAAAGTATAACAATAAGGTGTTCAATATAGTTTTGAAAAAGAAGTGAGTTCATTATATAACTCACTTCCTCTATCTCCTGTTTTATTTCCCTCTTATTTCTTATCCCACACGCTCAAAATCAGCCGCGATGGATGTTCCCGGTCGTGGAAAATCTTCTGGTCTGCCTTGACAAAAGAACTCTCTGCCCCGATGGGGCCGCCGGTGTTCAGATTGCGGTCGAAGCGGGGGAAGTTGGATGAAGAAACCTCCAGCCGTATGCGGTGACCTTTTAGGAAAGTCATGGCGGTCTGCCCCAGGGAGAACCGGTAGCGCTCGACCGCTCCGGGAGTCAAAAATTGCGGGTCGCCCATGCCGTTGCGGAAACGGGCGCGGACTATGCTCTCCGTGATGTTCAGCGCCTTGCCTTCGGGGCCGACATCTACGAGCTTGCCGGTAAAATCGGTATCGCGGGCGCTCGTTGAGGCGAACAGCTCCAGCTCGACCTGGCCAACCACGGTAATATCCCGGTCAATAACGCCTGTGGTGTAGACGAGGACATCCTCACGCCCCTCGATGACCCGCTGATCCATGGCGCCCGCTTTGGTCATCTCACGGAGGCAGCAGATGCTCCCGCCGCGCGTGGGTACCGGGTTCCCGGGGTCGTACGTGAATGCGTCGTACGGTTCCTTTGCGGGAGCCTTGCCATTCAACATTCCTTTACCGCGAAGGGTATTTGCCTTTCCGGTGCAGTGGAGGTATAAGGATTTCTCCGTAGTTCCGGCAGGCGGCCAGGCGGCCGCAGATACCCAGCGGTTGTCGCCCATGAGAAAGAAGCGTACCGCAGGTTCTTTATCGGCGCCGTTCGGGGAATCAAGAAGCCAGCGGTCGAGCCAGCGGTCCTGGAATCCCTGGATATTCACGCTCTTCCAGTTTCCGAAGTCCATTTCGCTTTCAGGCGGCGGGTCGCTGCCGTGGTCGAAGGGGCCGACAATAAGCTTTACCTTCTCCCCGGAACTGCGCGCTCTGAGCTGGGTGTAAAGCTTCAGTACATCCGGGCAGAACAGGTCGAACCACCCGCCCATGAGCAGGACCGCTGAATTGTCGCAGGCAAGCCGGGAGGTCTGAGGAAGCAGTCCCTTGCCAAATGAACCGTTGGCCCAGTCCACCCATTTTTTATAGTGGGGTATCTCACTGTTCACCCCAAGACGCGGCGCATCACTCAGGGGAAGGAGCGGGAACAGGCGCTCCCAGTCCAGCGAGATGACCGGCTGGAGGTCGCGGTCTTTCCCATCCACCAGTATAGCCCAGTAGTAATCGAAGTGGTGATTCATCGCGCCGTTTGTATAGAGTCCGCCCAGGGGAGAAGCCACGGGGTCGCTGGCCACGATGACCTGCGGCGGGGTTTCTTTCCCGGCGGAAAGATAGAGCGCGGTGAATCCGAGATACGAGTGTCCGCTGCTGCCCACCACCCCGTTCGACCACGGCTGCGAGCGTATCCACCTCAGGGTGACATCGCCGTCCGGGATTTCATTCACGAACGGGTCGAACACGCCCCCGGAATTATACCGTCCCCGGACATCCTGGTATACACAGGCATATCCCCGCTGCGCGAATCTTTGAAGGTACGATTTCATCCAGTCGGCGCCATAAGGCGACCGGAAGATAACCGTCGGGAATTTTCCCTCACGTTCAGGGCGGACGACGATGGTGGCCAGCTTTATGCCATCAGAAGCGGCAAGGGCGATTTCCTCTACCTTGACCGGGGCTTTTTCCTGGCAGAATGAAGGAATGGAGGCTGCCGGTAAAATCGCCGCGAAAAATGCGGCTAAAAGAGTGGTGCGGAAATGTAAAAGAGCTGCTTTCACTTAATTCTCCTCGTATTGTGAAATATATGTAAATATATTTAGTATTCTTAGACCCTGAAACGGTTTTATCGTTCCCGCGAAGCGGCAACAAGTTCAGGGTGACAAGTGTCATGCCGAACTTGTTTCGGCATCTATATATACCGTGTCCTGCCGAACTTGTTTCGGCATCTATTCATATAATCTCCCCGTGTTCGACAAAGCGTGTATCACCGGCATAACGATATGGGAGGGATGGGGCCGGTCATGCAGCACAGTATTGATTGCAGTGACCATCCGGCGGTGCTCGTTGAGCGGCTCCCCGCTGTTGGGATTCACATCGAAACGGGGAAAATTGCTGCTTGAAATGTCAACGCGGATGCGATGGCCTTTCTTGAATATGTTTGAGGTCGGGTAAAGCTTTATTGTAAACTGGTAAATAGCGCCCGGTTTCATCAAATGCTCCTCTTTCAGGGAATCCCGGAAACGGGCGCGGATGATGCCATCCTCCAGATTTAGATCGAAACCTCCCGGATAATCAGGATTCGGAGGATACACATCGATCAGCTTTGCGGTAAAATCGGTATCGAGCGCCGAGGAGGATGCCCACAGGGTGACTGTGATTTCCCCGGTGACCTCCAAATCCTGTTCGAGCGGTTCGGTTTGAAAAACCAGGATATCGCGTCTTGCGGAGAGAGGTATCGGCTGGGTCCAGTTCCATATATCCGGGCCGCCGCGCTGGTCCCATGCACCCTGCTGCAGGATGCCGTTGCCGGAAGAAATATTGCCCCCGATAGTGGGCGCTGGATCGCGGGGATCGAACAGATACGTGGTAAAAGAGCGGGCCTCGTTCGGCAGATTCGGGGAAAGCCCTCCATTCCGGTGCAGGTAATACTTGGTGTATTGAGTGCGGGCGAGAGGCCACTCCTGTTCATCACGCCAGAACCCCCCGTGATTCAGCCTTCCGTCGGCGTCCTTCCTTCCGTCGCCGAAGCCCATGATGAAAATCCGTACAGGGGCGGCAAACGGGGCCGCCTTCCCAACAGTATTATCGATGCCCTTCAGCCAGCGATCGAACCATTCCCGCCACCAGGCAAGCCTGTCAGGGATGGCCGCATCCTTGCCGAAGCTTACCTGGCCGTGGGATGAAGCCGTCTGCTGGCCATGAATCCACGGTCCCATGATAAGGTATACCGGCCCCTTTATCTTACGGCTGAGTGCTTTATAGTTCGCTGTGGTGTTTCCGCCCCAGGAGTCATACCAGCCTCCCACAAGGTACACCGGCATGTCCTTGTAGCGGTCGGTAAAGTCCAGGATATTGTTCTGCTTCCAGAAGTCGTCGTTGGCGCCATGACGCATGGCTTCCACCAGCCAGTCCTCATATTCGGGGGCGAGTTTCAGGGGTGTCGTTCCCCTGTTGAGAGGCAGATTCATGAGGTAAAACTTTCTGTCATCCCGCATTTTTTCAAGCATTGCTTTGGTCCCGGGGTCTTTCGATTGCCTGCTCCCAGTGGCAGAGCTAAGATAAATCCAGTTCCAGAACCGCATCTCGAACGCGCCTCCGTTCCGCATGCTTGCATAGCCCATGTTGGACATGGCGTCAGTAGGAATGACCGTTGAAAGGTAAGGCGAATTCTCCATTGCGAGAGCATGCTGCGTTCCGCCTTCATATGAGATCCCGAACATCCCGATTCGACCGTTCGCCCAGGGCTGGCGGCTTATCCATTCGCAGGTGTCGAAGCCGTCCTTTCCATCGTCGGTCATCATGTGCCAGACCCCCTCGGATTTATACCGTCCCCGGGTGTCCTGGAACACCACCGCATAGCCGCAGGAAGCAAAATAACGGGCAATTTCCGGATAGGATTCCTTATTATAGGGTGTCCGCCTCAGAATGACCGGCAATCCCCCTTCTATCGCCGCATCATTTCGGGTCGGCAGGTAGACATCGGTTGCCAGACTGACGCCATCCCGCATAAGCGCCATCATGTCCCGCTTGACCGTGACCCCGTATTCGGCCTCTGCGGCGGGAGAAAGAGAGGGCAATGTCAAGATTAAAAGAAAGGAGCACAAAATGGGTATGAGGAAGTACCTGTGTTTGAAAACCGGAGTGTCCATGCAACGTTCCTCCCGTTGGTTATCTTCACTTTTTATCACTGTGGTTTATGAAGTGCAAAGCGGGCTCTCCATTTTTACCCCAATACGGTTTACTTAAGGGAAAAAGGACAGGATTTTTAACCACGAACCACACGAAAGGCACGAAAAATGATTTTATACAAAAAAATGAATTACAAATTTCGTGTTTTTCGTGACTTTCGTGGTTCAAAATTTTTTAAATGAACCGCATTGCTTTTTACCCGATTTATTCTGATACTGTAATTCTCTATTTTTTCTCTGCATTCATGAGACGTACATACTCGGCCAGGCGGTTCAGGTTACGGATACAGGTTCCGATGCGAATCCATCCGTTTTTCATGACCGGCCCCTCATACTCCATCTCGTTCTTGAAACAGTAGCGCGCGGTGTACATACGGCCGTCCTCGGTCCACCTTCCCAGGTTGTCGAGAGCGGCGGCGATGCGCTTTACCTCAGGTTCCATGCCCTGGGCGCGTTTGAGTGCTGCTTCCGGTGTGAGCGGCGCGGGTTTTACTGCAAGCGGATCCTTCCAGACAGCCGATTTAAGGGATTCGTACCGTTTCCGCTCCGCTTTGGTGGAGAAATTCCTCCGCTCGAAACCGTACCCTCCCATGGCTTCAGCCAGGTTGTAGGTTATCCGCACCGAAGCCATGGTTCCCGAATCCCCCTCAAACCTTGCGGCAAGGGCGCGGTTGCTGCCCTCTTCCAGGAAACTGCCGATATTACCGTCGGCAGAAACGGAGCGGTCCAGCCAGTCGAGCGTCCGGGGTACCGGCTCCAGGTAGCGGCGGTCTCCGGTGAATTCGTACATATCCATCAGGCAGCGCATGTTATCCACCGTATCGGTTACCGATAGCGAGGCTGGCTCGTATTCACGGGCCTGAGCCGGTTTCATGTCGTATGTGAGCTGCTGCCCCCAGCCGTACTGCGGGCCTTCATGCTGGCTGATGATGATGAAATCGGCTCCGCGGCGGGCGGCCTCCAGATAGCGGGGATCGCAGAGTGTTTTGTAAGCCTGCGCCATAACCTGGATGTTTCCGCTGATCACACCGTCGTTGTAAGTATAGTAGGTGTCATAATCTGTTCCGATCAGGGGATACCGCTGCGGCCAGGCGCCGTTGGGAAACTGTGCTTCCATGATGAAATTCAGCGCTTTTTTGAGCGGCCCCGACCAGGCGGGATCGAGGGTGAGGTCATAGAGCCGCATGAGGAAAAGGGTGGGATCGCGGGCTACTCCGTCATCGAAAGTGGCGTTCCCGTTGAAGTGCATGAATTCGCCGTAATCGGTATGGACGCTCATCTCCTTATACCAGGTTTTCAGACTTCCCGGGGCGAAATCGATCAGGTAGTTCCAGCCGCCGCACTCCATCTGGCCCCAGATGAGCGTCCGGGCTGCATCTTCGGCGCAGCGGAGATAGAACGGGTCTCCGGAAGCCTGGTATGCGTTGAGAAAAGCATCGCCCATGCCAGGAGTCGAGGGGTTCTGCACCCAGATCTGGCTTTCACGGGCGGGGAGCTCGCCGAACCGCCTAGTCAGGTCGGCGGTGTACTCCATGAGATATCCGCCTCTTGTCGAGACAGTGTCGTGATAGTAGTGGGCGGCTTTGTTCATTGCCTGGAGCGCTTGCTCCAGGATTACCGCTTCTTTCGGAGCAGCCCGGAGGGGACTGGCCAGGCAGAAGATCAGAACAGCGGCGACAAGCGTTGATCGAGTCGAACGGTGCATGGGGCATCCTTTCCTGCTGATGACGGATGGGAAGTTGAAAGTTATCAAGCAAAAATAATGCAGGAAATCAAAAGGAAAAGCAAAAAAAATATACAGTCTTTTCAGTCCCCCTTCGGGGGATTTAGGGGGCTGCAGTATTGAAGTTCATGGATAATTCGGGCTATATCACCTGCAGGCTGTCCGCCGCCATCCATCCGCCCACACCGCTCTTCAACCGTATCAAATCCCAGGAATTCTGACGTCGCTCGATGAGGACTTTGGTTCCTTCATGGATGGTGAAAATATGGATGTTCTCGGCGCCGGGACCGGAGTATACATCGACCTCTCCTGCCATGATCACCGCCTGGGTCTCAGTAGAATCACGGTGAACCTTATCTACAAGAACAGCGGTGGACACTATGAACAGGAGCCCGCATACCGAAAGGGCGGTTACCAGCGGGAGCCGTACCCATCCCCCCAAAAAAATCAGGCCGATGGAGGACAGCATCATCAGAGCGAAGGCCAGTCCTGACCAGAGAGCCGCGGAGTTGATATTGATCCGTTCGTACGTGTTCTCCAGAAATGCTGTGACAGCATTCATGGGAGGAGTTTCCTTGTCCTGCTTCCGGGAGTTGATGAACGCGAGATTGGCGAGCGCATCACGGTCAGAGGGATCAAGTTTCAGCGCCCGTTCAAGATATAAAACCGCTTTTCCGGTCAGGTTGAGACGCCAGGCGGCATTGGAAGCGTTGTAGTAGAGATCCGGATCTTTGACGCCCCCTTTCAAAAGCTGCTCATAGATATCCAGGGCTTCGCGGAATTTCCCCTGACGGTAAAGGTCGCCGGCCCGGTTATACAGCGCAGCCGATTCGGTCCCGAAAGAAGCGGCATGGGAGTACGGCGGAATCAGGGAGGAAGCCAGCGCAAGAAAAATTATGAAACAGGGAACGATTATTTTCTTCATAGAGTTTCTCTCAGCGCGGCGAGAATGGATTTGGCGTCGTCCAGGAGCCTTCTCTGCACCTGGCTGTCCGCCCCGGCGGATGAGAACCGTGCGAAATCGCAAAGCTCCATGGTTTTCCTTATGTGCCCGGCTGTTTCAGGCGCTACAGCATGATTCCGGAGGATATCTTCCATCTCTCCGGTAGTCAGGGCGCCCGGGTCGATGTTCAGTCTGTCGCCGATAAATTCAATTACAGCCTCGCTCACATGGGCGCAGAATCCGAATGTTTCACCTTTTTCCAGAAGCCGGGAAGCATGTTCAAGCCTTTTTTCAGCATGTTTCCAGGCATTCAGCTTCCGTTTCAATCCCCTGTTCTGCTCCAGGATGCCGCGGCGCCGTTTGACCAGGAAAGCCGCGATAAACGCCCCGGAGGGGATAATATAGAAGAAATAAAAGAATCCGTTTGCATACAGCCGCTCATTCGAATTCACCAGGAGCGCCTTGTCGGGTTTGATGAAATTGATATCGCTGCCGATCCTGACCACCGCATTACGGCGATCGACCTTGTCGCTCTGGCCGGCTGAAGTTGTCTCGCCGGGAGTAATCCGGAGCGTGACCGCGCCGGTGGATATCGTATGGTATTTTTTGTCCCGGGGATTGAAAAACGAGAGAGAGAAAGGCTGCAAAGTGACTACTCCCGGGAATTTAGGCATGAGCATATATTCGAATATCTTCGCACCCCCTACAGTGAATCCGGAGTTCAAAATCTTCGGCGTTACCTTGGGATCATAGGTTTTAAAGGCGGAGAAGTCCGGCGTATTGACAGCGGGCAGCACATCCAGATTCCCCTCGCCGGTAACCGTAACGGTCACCGTCACGATGTCTCCCGCTTTAAGCTCCTTACGGTCGGCGAGGGCGGATATTTTAAAATCCCCCACCGCGCCTTTGAAGTCATCCGGTTTCCCCTCGAGAGGATGCGGCCTGACTTTCACCGTGATCGGTTTGGTGGAGAGCCTGCGCGTCTGCTGGGCGGTAAAAAATCCACCGGCAGTGTAGGTGAGTGAGGCCGGGCCGATAGTCAGCTCACCCGACATGGTCGGGAAAAGAGCCGTTTTCACCGCAGTGTATTGAAAGATACGGTTATCCATCGTCCTGGTCGAGGGTGTAAGCTTGGGGAGGTCCACCGACCAGAAACCGGTGGTTGAAGGGGGGTCGTACTCGGTGTCCCCCCAGAGGGTAAGACGGTTGTAGAGCTCGAAAGTAAGTGTTACCTGCTGGCCCACATAAGGCTGTCTGTTATCCACCGTCGTCCGGATGAAAATATTGGAGTCGCCGCCCCCCGCATCTACCGCGCCGGATTTGGAAGAGGGCTGGGGCGCGGCGGAACCGGTAACAACTTCCACTTTTATGGGGTTCGATGTGAAGGTTTGGCCGCCAACCACTACCGTTGCGGCGCCCACCTCGAACAATCCCGTTTTCGAGGGTACGAGTGTATAGGTATAAGATTTCTGGGTGGATGTTTTCCCGTTGATCCACTGGTATTCGACCGATGTCGACGGCCCCCCGACGCTGAAATCGGGCATGGGTTTGAGGGCGGGAGCGCCTGACTTGCCCACATCGGGTCCTGTTATGCTGAGAGTCAGAGTGAGCCGCTCGGAAAGCGAGATACGGTTTGCGCTCACAGTCGGAGTGATGGTTACAGTTGCTCCGGACGCCACCCCCGCGGCAAGCTCCGTAAGCACAATGATTGCACAAAGCATCCTGTTGAACAGCTTACCAGTCATCGCCCTGCCCTGTCGGTGTCATCAACCGTTTGTTACGGATTGAAAGCGTTTTCTTTTCTTCGTCGTTCATCGCGTTGAGGAGACGTTCCGCTTCCTCCCGTGTCATAGGCTGATAATCACTTTTTTTTTGATCGGATTTCTGTTCTTCCTGGTTCTGAGCCTGGTCTTTCTGACGGTTCTCGTTTTTGTTTTTCTGCTCGTCGCTCTGGCGGTTATTTTTGTCTTTGGAATCTTTATTCTGCTGATTCTGGTTTTGATTCTTATCCTGGTTTTCGTTCTGTTTGCCGCCCTGCTGTTCTTTTTTCTTCTGCTCTTCCCGGCTGAGCTTACGGGCGGTGAGATCGAGATTATATCTGATGTCGCGGGAAACAGGATCCAGTTTCACCGCTTTCTTGAATTCTTCCAGGGCGCCCTGGTAATCTCCCGCGGTGAACATGGTATTGCCAGCGTTGAATAAGGCCGCGGCGGAGAGGTCTTTTGCCGGAAACCCCCCGGCCGCGGTATGAAGCTCGCTCAGCGCTTCATCCTTCTTTCCGGAAAGAGAGAGGGCGGTGCCGCGGTTGAACTGCAGTTCCGGCGAATCGGGGCGCTGGATAAGCGCCTCGGTGAATTGTTTGACGCTTTCATCGTACTGTTTGTTATCGTAAGCCTTGATGCCTTTTTTATTATATGACGATGCTTTGTCGGCAAAGGAAAATCCCGGCTGAATAAAAAGAAAAAATAGCGCAAGGCAAACTACGCTCCTCATGACTGTTTTCCTCCTGGAGATGCGGTTTTCTGGCGGCTGCGTTCGCCGATGAGCAGCCAGGCCAGAAGAAAGAATAGGGAAAAACCGAGCGGAATCTGGTACCGCTCCTGCAGACGGGAGATTCTCCGCTCGTTCAGATCGGTTTTTTTGATATCTCCCAGACCGTCGAGAATGGACTTTACATTTACCTCGCCGTTATCCTCGCGCAGGTATGCTCCCCGGGTTCCATCCGCAATCTTCCGCAGGGTTTCCTCATCGAGGCTGGTTTTCACCACCTCTCCCTTGCTGTTTTGCTTGTAGCCCTGAAGCTGGCCTTTTTCATTCCGGAGCGGAATGAGCTCACTGCCGGTTGTTCCGACTCCCACCGTAAATATATGTACTCCCTTTAATCCCGCCTTACGGGCTGCGGCCAGGGGATCGCCGGATAGATTTTCACCATCGGTGAAAAGGATAATAAGCTGGCTCTCGCTTGCGGCGTCGGAGCCCCGCTTGAGCATATCGAGCGCACCGTCGATGGCATTTGCTATATTGGTGCCCGGCTCGGGGACACTGCCAACATTCACAAAATCAAGGAGGGTCTTGGCGGCGGCGTAATCGCCGGTCAGCGGGCACTGCACAAAGGGCTTGCCGGTGAAGGCGAGTATGGCGACCCGGTCGCCTTTCAGGTTGTCGATAAATTGCCCGATCTCGTACTTGGCCTGCATGATGCGGCTGGGTTTGACATCTTCAGCCAGCATGGAAGCAGAGGTATCCAGCGCGATGACCACATCCACACCCATTCTTTTCACGATTTCGGTTTTGGTTCCGAACCGCGGCTGCGCAAGCGCGATAACCGCCAGCGCCAGTCCGGCAAAAAAACAGGCCTGCCCTATCCTGCGCCTGACAGGGCTTACCGAACGTGAAAGGCCGTCAAACAGCTCCGGACCGGCGAAACGGTTGCGGTCGCGGCGGCTTAAAAGAGCCAAAAGAACTCCGAGGAGCGCCAGGCACGGAACCATGAGCAGCAGCCAGAAACCTTCGGGATTGTTGAACGCCATACTCAGGGAATCCTCCTGAAAACGGTTCGATCCAAAAGAAATGACAATACGAGAAGAAAAATGCCCGCGTTCAGGAAAGCGGGATACTTCTCATCATATTCCGTCCACTCCCTGAAGGTCACCTTGGTTGTTTCCAGTTTGCCGATCTCGGAATAGATACCCTGCAGTTCGTTCTTATTTTTAGCGCGGTAATACTTCCCGCCGGTCATCTGGGCGACCTGTTTCAAGGATGCTTCATCGATATGGGTCTCCACCGGGAAGGTGTTTCCGTTCATTCTCATCCAGGACTGCCCTTCGGTGCCCACCCCGATGGCATAGATTCTGACCCCCATGGTGGCAGCTATCCGCGCGGCGGTCAGGGGATCGATGTTTCCGGAATTGTTCATACCGTCGGTGAGGAGAATGATGATCCTGCTCTTCGCATCGGAATTACGGAGCCGGTTCACCGCGGTGGCAATGGCGGAACCTATGGCGGTGCCGTCGTCCACCCGTGACTCCCAGGCCTGACCGAGGAGATCTTTCAGAATATCGTAGTCCAGGGTGAGAGGGCAGAGCATGAAACTCTGGGCAGCGAATACAACGAGCCCGATCCGGTCGCTCACACGGCGGGAGATAAAGTCTTTGACAACCTCGATGGCCGCATCATACCGGGAAAGGGGATCGAAATCCATGGCAGCCATGCTGGATGATATATCAAGGGTCAGCATGATATCGATCCCGCGGGCGGACCGGGTATGCATTGTCTGGCCAACCTGGGGCCGCGCCATGGCTACAACGAGAACCGCAGCCGCTCCTGCGGCGATGAAGAGCGACAGGAGACGCTTGATCTTGCCGCCGCTGCCCCCGGTTTCCTTCAGTACCTGGATGGCGGGAAACCATACTGCGGCGTCGCTCTTCCCGCGCTTCCTGAAATACTGGAAAAATATCACCAGGGGAATAACCAGAAGAATAAGCCAGAGAGGATCGGCAAACCTGAACATAATCAGTGTTCTCCACCCGGCGCAGAAACCGTTTCTTTCGTGGTATCCGGCGCCTCTTGTGCAGCCTGACGGCGTTTTGTTTCCTCGGCGGCAATACGCGCTCTTTCCTTTTCGAGCGCTATCTGTTCGAGCACTTTCCGAACCGGAGCTTCAGCACGGTCAATAACGGTGGAAGAGATTTCGACCGGAGGAATATATTTGGCGAATTTCACCATGTCCGATTCTTCGAATATCTCCCGGAAGGAATCGGCCACTCCCCCGTATCGAGGCTGACGGGCAAGGGTGCGTTTAATCTCCTCCGTAGTGCTGTACATGGCCTCAAAGCCCATATTGCGGTGAATGAATCCCCGCATGGCGGTGGAAACCATCAGGTAGAGCTCTTTCACCTGGCCGCTCTCCAAAAGATGCAGCGCCCGGATCCGCTCGAATTCTTCCACCTCATCCAGCGGTTCGATGATGGCAGGAGCGGATACCTTCTTTTTCCTTCGTTTCAAAATGTACCAGGCTAGAGCCGAGGCGAGGACAGGCAGGATAAGGAGAAGAAGCCAGCCTGGGAAGCCTTTCGCCGGGATTCCCAGCGGAGCGCGGTTCGGTTTGGGCGGCGCATCAGCTTTTTCCGCCACTCCTGCCGACCTGATTTCCAGAACATTGGATAAAGCTTCACCGCCCCTCCCCGAACCGGTGACGAAATCCAGCACGAACGGTCCTACCTTCAGGGTATCGGCGGAAAGAATGTACGTCAGAAATCCATAAGTGCGCCTGATTCCCGCAGGAGTTTTTTCTTCCTTCGTCCACTGTTTCCGGGTATCGATAAACAGGGATTTGTCTTTCAGGTAGGGTTCTCCGGCCTGAACGCTGTCGGGCAAGGTTACAGTGCAGAAGATAGAGAGGGAATCACCGATAACAATCCCTGGCTTGGATGCCTTTATTTCGATACTCAGCCCTTCGGGGGGGCCGGCTATTGGCGCCGGCGCCCCTTCGGCAAAGCAAAAGAGCAGAAAACAAAAGCAGATGATATGGTTCAGACTATTTGCCAAAGACTGTTTCCAACACATAATTTATACTGGAAGTGATCCCTGACCCGGTAACAAAAATGGTCGGCGACAGATTAGTCAGCACATAGGTTTTAACGGTGTCCTGGGTGAATGACTTGCCGTAGGTCATCTCCGCCAGAACCTGGCCGCCTGCATAAAAGGTAAGCACGAACTTGGGTTTTTGAAGCTCGGTTTTAACCAGATCGGCGGGAGTCGGATTCATGGAATACACGTCGCTGATCAGCATGAACCGGCTGATCGCGAAAAGGTTGTTGATTACATCCTGAGGAACATTTTTATCCACCGGGGATGTCACGCTCCAGTTACTTTCCGGATCTTTTGTGAAGGTAATCGGTTCCTTCCCGGATTTCAGCACGATCTTGTCGACTTCATTCCGATTGAATTTCACCGGCTGTTTGTCAATAAACCAGGCATTGTCCCGGGTGAGAAGCGTTATCAGACTGTTTTCCAGGGTAAACACCTGTTCGGCGTCGAACTGTTTGGCGTACCAGAGGTACCGTCTCCCTTTTTCAGTCAGCTTGTTCCCGATAAGGAGTATTTTATCCGGCATTCCATACTTGAGCTGAACATTCAGAACCAGTGAAGGATCATTCAGCCCGTATTTAACCAAATCTCCGGGCTCGCTCGGCTCAAGAGTCGATTTGTAGCTTTCCGAGATCTTTTTTATCAGCTCTTCCATATTCTGCACATCGCCGGAATAATTCCACGGGTAAGCCATCATCCAGGTCACCCCGTTATGGACCATCTGGATACGGTCGGTATCGTTCTTTCCGCGGGTAACCTCGATTCCCCGTATATCGTCACCCACCACATTGAGAATTGTGCGCGACCGGAAAAACACGACCGGCTTTTTCATGATATCAGAAAGGACATTACTCACCGCCAGAACCCGTTTCTCAGAAGAGAATTTGACATAGGTCATGGTCTTGTCGGGGGTATCTGTTCCGATATACAGGGTATCGGGCTTGCCGGAATCGTATTCCATCGCCATGTAATATTTTGAATTACTCAGCGCGTACGGCTTCAGATCTTTCGGCTTTTCATCCACAACGGTGAGAATGTCGCTCTGGTGAAGGGAGGCGAAAAGACTGTAAATCTGCGGCCCCGACGCCTCAGTTTTCAGGGGTTTGGTGATGTTCCAGATTCGTCCCACTCCACGCTCGAAGAGAATAGAGGAATCCGGCCGAACCAGGGAGAAAGCTTTAATATTGTCCAGTTCAAATCGTATCAGCTTGCTTTCCTGGGCTTCTTTAGCCTTCTTCTGCTCTTCCACTTTGTATACTTTGAAGTATACGAAAATTCCCAGGACAATTACAGCTGCGAGTACAGCGAGAGATTTTACTAATTTCATGTTTTTTTCTCCATTTAGCGTCTGCGATACCAAACAACGAATCCAGCCATGAAAATGGCAAAGGGAATCACAACCAGGGTAAGCAGGGTTATCATTCTCCGGTCGGATTCCTTTAACTCCACCGGGGTGAATCTCGTGGTGTTTGGCGTTATTTCAATTATCTTTTCGTTCTTGGTAATCCAGTTCACCGTATTGGTGAAAAGGCTCATATTGGCGGGAAATGGAGTCACAAACTGATTGGATATGAATGCAGCATTTCCGAAAAAGGCTGAGCGTACCTTGGTGGTGTGTGTGTCCCGGGTCGCAAGGGAATCGGGAAGCTCGAATTCACGTTCGGCGGTCACAGCAACGGTGACAGGGCCTTTCAGTTCCTTCTCATCACGGCTGGGTTTTTTTGCGGTATTCGCTGTTCTAGCCGATTCGAGATCGGTTTCAGCCCAGCTGTTTTCACTGGATACCGCAAGTCTTACCAGCTTGATGCTTTTAGCCCGAATCACAGGAGTCATGCTCCGCACAAAGGGGAACAGGAATGTCTGATTTTCCAGCTTCTCGGTAATTTCCGAAGAATCTTTTGGGGCGCAGAGCGGTGCAAGGGCACCGCCGAACTGGGTGGTCAGGCTCTTGGAAGTTTCATACACATAATCATTCCCGGGCAGAATACCGTAGGACTCCACAATTTTTTCGAGATTCGTCTTGATACCGGGGTTGAGCATCAAAATTACCGAACCCTGTGAAACAACGTAATTCATGACCATATTCTGCTCTTCATCGGTGAACGGAACTGTTGGTCCGGCGACGATCAGGACGGTACAGTCTTTCGGCGCTCCGTTCTTTTCGAGGATATTTATTGTCTCCATAAGGTAATTCTGCTCCTCAAGGCGCTCCTTGATCAGGCTTAGTCCGTTGGATTTTACATTTTCCAGACTCAGCTCGCCATGGCCGGAGGTAAAATACGCTTTCTTCGTGGTGTCGGTCATCAGCCGGTAGATGGCTGTGGTGATGGCCCGCTCATGGTATAATCGGCTGGTCGGGCTGGGATTGATACGGGTTTGTTTCCCGAGGCTTTCCAGGACAATGGTTCCGGGAATGGTTACCTCGTATTTATCAGCCGCCACCGGATTTTTGATGGGGTCGATATATTCCACCTTGATATGACGCGAGCCTTTCACATATTTTTCCATGATAAGCCCGACCTGCCTCTGGGAGTTGGTAGTGTAGAAAGCTTTGATGGTTACATCGAATTTCAACTGGTTAAGCAGATTTACGGTCTCCCTGGAAAGGGAATTCACCTTGTTCTTTGTTACATCATAGCTCGGCGCTCTTACCGCAATTACATAATTGGCGGCGATAAGCCCCAAAAGAAGAGCAAGGGCGAAAACCACCGGGCTGAGGCCATACTTGTATATCTTTTCTAAAATTACCCTGGTCAGATTTGTTCTCCTGCCCTGCATGTTATTGCCTCCATCTTGCAGATTCAACGCTGATTCCGGTCAGGAATAACCCGAAGACGGTTACCGAGAGGAAGTAGAAAATATGCTTGATCCCGATAAATCCCTGGGTAAACGAGTCCAGATGTTCGGGGAATGACAGGTATCGCACGAAGGTGTTGTACGGAGGATTCAGGTACTGCGAGGTGGCGAAAAGGAGCCATAATCCCATGATCGCCGAAATGGTAACAGCCGCCGCAACAATCTGATTTTCGGTGAGAGAGCTGAAAAACATCCCGATGGAAATTATTGCAGAACCAAGCAGTATAGTACCGAGATAGGAGCTGAACACCGGCCCCCACTCGAGCTTGCCTCCGGATTCAATCATCATTATCACATTAAATGCCATGGTCAGAACCAGCATGAGAGTATAGATTGTTAAAGCCGAAAAGAATTTCCCTAACATCACCTGAGTGGTGGTAATGGGAGAAGTCATGAGCAGTTCCATGGTGCCCGTTTTCTTCTCCTCGGCATAAAGGCGCATGGTAAGGAGGGGAACAATGAGAAGAAACAGGAAATTGATATAGGTGAAAACGGTGCCGGCCACCATGTTCACATACATCATTGGAATCGCTGTTTTATAGTTCTGCGCCATTCGAAGATAATCCATTGTCTGGTTGGCAAAGGCGAAAAACGTGTCTTTGAATACATTTCCCACCACAATCATGAATACGAACGCCAGAATATAGAAAATCGGTGAAACAAAGTAACTTCGGACTTCACGTACATATACCGCAAGAGCGTTTCTCATCTATCAGTCTCCGTTATTTCATGGTTACCTGGATAAATATATCCTCGAGAGTCAGCGATACATCCCGGAGCTGGAGGAGTTCCAGATTCTCTCCGACCACCGTTCTTGCCACCTCGGGCCTTACATCGGCGGTGCTGTCAGTTTCGATCTTGTATGAAGAGATACCGTCGGTACTGTTCTCCGGAAAAATGCCGGTAATTCCTGGTATTTTTTCGATTTTGGGCAAGAGCGATCGGACATCTCCCCTCACTTCGATAACAAACTGCTCCTTTTGAGGAAGACGCGCCCGCAGATTCTTGGTCGAGTCCTCGGCCACCATAATTCCGTTATTGATGATGATGACCCGCTCGCAGGTCATGTCCACCTCCGGAAGTATGTGGGTCGAAAGGATAACTGTATGATCGCCTCCAAAGCCCTTGATGAGATTGCGAATCTCCACGATCTGTATGGGGTCGAGGCCGATGGTCGGCTCATCGAGCACCATGATCAAGGGATTGTGGATCATGGCCTGGGCGATTCCCACCCTCTGGCGGAATCCTTTGGAGAGAGAATTGCAGTATGCCCGGTAGTACCGGTTGAGTCCACATTTTTCCACTACCGAGCTGACACTTTCCCGCAGCTTGGAAGACGGCACCCCTTTGATTTTTGCGGCGAATTCAAGGTAAGTTTTTACCGTCATGTCCATGTAGAGAGGAGGGTTTTCGGGCAGGTATCCAATGCGTTTCCGGACTTCGAGAGAGTCGTTCACCACATCCATGCCGTCCACTTTGACCGTTCCTTCGGTCGGAGAAAGGTAACAGGTTATGATTTTCATGGCTGTGGATTTTCCGGCGCCATTCGGTCCGAGAAAACCAAGCACCTCCCCCTTTCTGACCGTAAAGGATATTTTATCCAGAGCGAGTTTTGTTCCGTAATACTTGGTCAAATTCTGAACATCAATCAATTTCCCCTCCTTCACATAAGTAATTCAGTGCCTCTATCAATAGGGCTTTTCCTGCTCCAAAGCCGATATAATCTTACTGACTTCGCGGATTTCTTCCTGGTTCCCGTTTATGAGCAGCCGCACCGAACCTTCCGCGCCGCGGATGCCTCCCGCCGCAATCTGTAAGGCATGAGCGCCGGTCAGGATACAGATCGCCTCAATTTCGGTGATGATGACGCCGGTCAGGGGCATGAGGGCATTACCCGCGTTCTCCTCCATGCATTCGGCTGATGCTTCGAGGATGCCGCAGGCAATCTCTTTTTCCAGCCCGACCGGTATGATAAGCCTGAGTTTTCTGCCATAAAGCGGCCCCCAGAATCCTCCGCTTGTTCCTCCCGCCGGATGTCCCACCAGGCAGCCGGCTATCCCTTTTGCATAATTGAGAGCGTTCGCCCCTTTGATGATGACATCTCCAGGCGACATATTCTTCGCGGCGTCGATTACCGTCTCGCCGTCCATGTGGATTTCCCCACGGCGGATGATGATGTCATGCATGACCTCCTGCGCCGGCGTCACTGCGGGAAATGAGCCTTCCAGGTTCTTCGGCATCGTCACACCGGTAGTGTAACCGAATTTCTCTATCGCCCTTCCCAGAAACTCCTCGGCAACAGCCGAACAGGTAGTTCCACGGCATATTCCGATGACTCCGTTGTGGAACGCCGCCCTGACATTCGGATGATGTACTACTCCCCTGGCAATGAGCCTTTTAGACTGAGAAACGGTCAATATGGTTTCGATTTTCATAATTTTTCCTATCCGAGTATCCTATTTGAAAAGGTTAGTGATTGGAAATAGATCCTGAAACGAGTTCAGGATGACACGTGTCATGCCGAACTTGTTTCGGCATCTATATGAAATCACAGCAAACTATTTCAAAAATACTTACCTGATACATACTCGGAATATCTTTTATCTGAACTGCCGGATTCTCTTCTTGAAAAACCGCACAAGCTCTTTTTCATACGCCTGGCCGGTCTTAAGGGGGATCCGGTCCACACCGTACCGCCGGAAAAGTGAAGTTAGGTCCGCCTGCCGTTTCTGCATATATTCCCAATACCGCCGCCGAACGTTTTTTGAGGAGGTATCCGCTATGAACACATCCCCGGTTTCCGCATCCTCGCAAACCACCAATCCTGAATCGCTCAGCGCTTCCTCGCGTTCATCCCCGATGGTGACAGCGATAAGATCGTGCTTGCGGGCGGCCACGCTCAGTGCCGGCTCAAAGCCGCTGTCCATGAAGTCCGAAATGAGAAAAACGATGGATTTTCGCTTCATAATACGGTTTACATGGCCGAGCGCTTCGTTGATGCTCGTTTTTTTCCCCTCGGGTTTGAAAAAGAGAATTTCCCGGATAACCCGGAGAACATGCTTTTTCCCCTTCAGGGGAGGGATGTAGAGCTCGATGCGGTCGGTGAAAATAATCAGCCCGACACGGTCGTTGTTTTTTATTGCGCTGAATGCCAGAACAGCCGAAACCTCTGCGGCCAGGTCCGCCTTGAACATCCCGCGGCTCCCGAAATGCCCGCTCCCGGAGGCATCCACCACGAGCATCACGGTAAGCTCGCGTTCCTCCTCGAATGTCTTGATGTACGGATGGCCCATTCGGGCGGTTACATTCCAGTCGATAAGACGGATGTCATCCCCGATGCCGTATTCACGCACCTCGGCGAATTCGATTCCCTTGCCCTTGAACACGGAATGATATTCGCCGCTGAATACGTCGTTCACCACCTTTTTGGTCCTAAGCTCGATTCCTCTGACCTTTTTGGCTATTTCTTCGGTCTGCATGGCTCACGGGACCTTTATATGCTCGAATAATTTCCGGATGATGTCTTCGGGGGAGATTTCTTCGGCTTCCGCCTCATAGGTCAGGATTATCCGGTGACGGAGCACATCCGGCCCGATCACTTTCACATCTTCCGGAATCACATATCCTCTTCCCCGGAGAAATGCATGCGCCTTCGCCGCCAGGGCGAGATAGATGGTCGCTCTCGGCGACGAACCGTATTCGATGAAACCGGCCAGCTCCCCAAGGCCGTACTCGGCGGGTTTACGGGTGGCAAATACGATATCCAGGATATAGTGCTTGACCTTGTCATCCATGTACACCGTTTTCACCACTTCGCGGAGATGAAGGATCTGGTCAAGGCTGATCATCGGTTTCAGATGTATCGGCGGCTGGAGGACGGTGCGCTCCAGGATGGCGAATTCCTCTTCTTTCGTTGGGTAACTCACCAGCACTTTGAACATGAACCGGTCCACCTGGGCTTCCGGCAGGGGATAGGTTCCCTCCTGCTCGATGGGATTCTGGGTGGCAAGCACCATGAACGGGTCTTCGAGGGGATAGGTGGTATCGCCGATGGTCACCTGATGCTCCTGCATGCATTCAAGGAGCGCGCTTTGCACCTTGGCAGGTGCGCGGTTGATTTCGTCGGCGAGGACAAAATTGGTGAATACCGGCCCCTTTTTGGGGATAAATTCTCCGGTTTTCTGATTGAAAATCAGGGTTCCCACCAGGTCGGCGGGAAGAAGGTCGGGGGTGAACTGGATACGCTGGAAACCGGCATGCACGACCGAGGCGAGTGTGCTGACTGTCAAGGTCTTGGCCAGGCCCGGTACTCCTTCCAGGAGTATGTGGCCCCCGGTCATGAGACCGATGAGGAGACGCTCGATCATGGTTTCCTGTCCGACGATCACCTTGCCAATTTCGGCAGTGAGCGAGCGGACGAGAACGCTTTCCCTGGCGATTTTTTCATTGAGACTGATTATGTCGTATTGCACCTGCCACCCTCCGGAATGTTACTTGGTTTTTGCAGCCGTTTCACCGGCTTCTTTACTCTGGTCGGAAACGATGTTCTTTACCGTGCTCCACTGTTCAACCGGCAGTCCGACATTTTCAAGCAGGACCTTGGCAGATACGGTCAGCCCCGAATCAGGATATGCGGTGATGAATTTGTTCAGCACCGCTTTCGCTCTTTCGGTGTCTTTCATGTCTTCATAATACATGTACCCTATGAGAAACATGCCTTTGTAAGCTTCGGCCGATTTGGGGTATTTCTCCTGGAGACGGTTGTATGCAGCTTCCGCTTCCTTGAATTTCTTTTCGCTCTGGTTTATTGTGGCAATAGCTAAAATCACTTCCGGGGTGCGCGGGTCTTTGGGAAATTTCTTCTCGAAGCTTTCGAGAAGCTGCATTCCCTTTGCTTCGGTTTCTTTTTTCTGAATCAGCGTTTTTCCCTCGGTATAGAGCTTATCCGGAGATTTTCCGCATCCTGAAAGAAATGCCGCAGAAACAAAAAAAGCCACGGCAAGAAATGACATAGCGGTTGTTTTAAGGATCATTTTCTTTTCCATCTATTTTCTCCTACTTTTCTGATGCAGGGCTTTTAGTTGAACTTGTCTCGGTTTTCTTGGGGAGATCGATATTCTTGTCGGCTTTGGCGTCTTTCTTGTACGACTCGCTCCGATGATCGGTGGCATAAAACCCGCTGCCTTTAAAAATAAGACCGGCGCCTGTGCCGATGAGACGAAGCACTTTCCCGCAGCATTTAGGACAAACCCTTACAGGCTCGTCTTTCATGCTCTGAAACATCTCGAACTCGTGCCCGCAATCCTGGCATCTATATTCGTATGTCGGCATTTTTCCTCCCGTAAGTTCATATAAAGTCAAAATATAAACATGAAATATAATTAAATGGCTTTCATCAGTCAAGGATGATAGTGAGTTTCTGGCCATCCCCCATTTTTTTCTTTGGCGACAAATATGCCATGCTATTTATATGCTCTAAAGACAAAATCCCCCCGCCGCATAAAGCGGCGACCCCCTTGTTAAGGGGGTAAGATACTGCCTGCCAATATGTTTCCCCC
>JAUYCD010000201.1 GCA_030692375.1 Candidatus Latescibacter sp.
CATACGCCGGGACACACGCCTGATTCGATCTGCATTCTGGCCGGAAACGATCTGTTGACCGGAGATACGCTGTTTGTGGGAAAAGTAGGGGGAACAGGATACGGACAGGACGCGCAGGATGAGTACGACAGCCTGCATCGGAAGCTTATGACACTCCCGCCTGATACCCGTATATGGCCAGGACATGATTATGGACTCAGACCTTCTTCCACTATCGGCGAAGAGCTTGAGCAGAACCCGTTCATCCTCAGGGATTCATTCGAGACATTCCTGGAATTAAAAATTGGGTGGGCGGAATACAAGCGGATTCATGGGATAAAGTAAAGAAAAAAGATTGTCTGAACCACTGATTCGTGTGATACATGTGATAAAATATGATGAAAGCGGAATCTTTTATCAGTAGTAATCAGCCCTTTATCACGCGCATCACCGGTTCAACAGTTTTGGAAGGGAATTATATACAGTGTCAGCCGGGGAATAGAGAAGGGATAATAAACTGCACTGCCTTTTATTTAAGTCCGTACTCGTCTATTAATTTAAGTAAACCCTCGCGCCCTATTTTGGATTGATTTGGGCCCAACCATCTTTAACGAGTAATCGTATTAATTCTTTACCCGTTATTGCAGGAAGATCACCCATCAGCAAGAACCTAAAGGTATTAATTGACGATTGAAATATTGATTCGGGTTATAAGTCATGGGAATATTTCGCGGGGGGACATGTTCGTTATAATGAATTTCCACACCATGTTCTTTGAGGAATCTTTCACATTCTCCAACATCCTCAAGAGTATTAAGGTGTAAAAAAACCATTTCGTTCAGGCTTTCTGTAACTTCTTCAAATGTCTCACCATCCGTTGCGGTACCCAATTCCTTACAAACGCCTGTCCACAAATTACCTTCTTTGCGGAACTCCATCGTAAGCTCAATATATCTTTTTTTAGAATGGTGTGTCATTTTATCCTCCTCTTATGCTTATAATCTACTCTTACAACATATTGCTTGTCAAGCATAAGTTGACATAATGTTGAACTTCTGCATTTCCCGGTTATCCGCGCGATGAGACCCTCTTCAGCCATTCGCTGAAATGTCTTCCTTCGAGAAGCTTTGTCACGTGGTGTCACGATTCCGAGTTTTCTGTCACATTCTGTCACGGTGAAGTCACCGGTTGTCACGCTGATTCATCAGCACATTCGAGATAAGGTGCGCAGAGTATGATTTTCAGAAGCATTGCATAACATACGTTATCTTTAAAGAAAGGGTGGACGGAATACAAACGGATTCATGGAATCAAGTAAAGGAGAAGATTGTCTGAACCGGTGATTTGTGTGATGCTTGTGATAAAAGATGATGAAAAGATAAAAGACGAGGGAAAAAGAGGAAAATAAATAGTGATGGATTAGAGGTAATTATACAGTTTCTTCTTTTAAATATATTAAATTTGATATTGTTCTAAAAACTACAACCACTATGTAAATCTCATAACCAGTTGATAATGAAAGAATTACTAATTCAAATACAACTCCCAATTTATGAATAGAACTTGCGAACATTAAACAAAATACAAAAGCAATTAGACTCGACACAATCAATATCGTTGGTTTTTTTATTTTGTTTTTTATTTCTTCGATTTTTTTAAGTATTTCCACCCATTTATTAAAATAGAGTTTGTGTTCTTGCTCTATGTATGTGTTATTATCTATTTTTTTACTTTTATCTTCTAAAATTAAATTATCAAATTCTATGACATATTTCGGATGTGGATACTTATTAGGATTTGATATGAGAAAATTCCTAATCATTTCTACTTTTGACTGCAAAGACTGAATTTTGAAAATAACAAAAATACCTACAAGTGAGATTATAGCTGCATTTGATTGCAAAAGCGCACTAAAAAAATAAAGAGAACTGCTGTCAGAAAAGAGGTTACACATAATCAAACATCCAATTGGGGGTTTTTCTATACTTTTTTTTCTGTGAAATAATGAAAGTTTTCATCGTATTACACTCATGATTTCCCTATCTTATTTTTTTTTGCCAGAAATTAAAAATGGCGAATAAACAAGCAATAATAATTATTAGTCGTAGGAATCCTGGTAACATTATATCTTTTATTACACCAATTAATAATGCTGCTAAAAAAAGCATAAGTATTGTTAAGGATATTCGCTTAATTAGAAGCATAACTCTTCTCCTCTTTAAAAATGTCTCTATTACTTTAATCTGAAGAATTCCTCGGAACTCTGTTCCGGGGTTACTTCTTTGTCTTTTGTTGGTAGAAATTCCAATGGCACAAAGTGCCAGGAAATTGGCGTAATGCCTCGCAGCTCTGCTGCGGGGATAGTCAATTTCCAGGAATTTCTTTACTGTCCATAGGTGTTAATAACACGTTTTGACTTAGACAAGTATGCTGTCCAAATGCCAGCAGTAATAACCGAGGTAAAAAGACCTCCCACGAAGTCTGGGTTCATTACACCCAGGATTGCCTTAGGTATCATAAAACCCATCAAAATCGTTGCAATAGGGCCTGACACCCAAAGGATTACTTTTGCCCGAGTTACAACCGACCGATCTTTACCTTGAGCCAATCCAAGGCCACCGTAAATGCTAAGAGCAGCGAACAAGAGAAAAGTTACCCACACGATAAGCTTAAAGTTTCCCCATGCTTGATATATTGATTCAGATGTACTTGTTTTTGATTTCTCTGCCTTTGTTATTTTTTCTTTCGATTCTATTGATTTCGGCTGCGTCGGTTCTTCATCCGCAGGGACGACAAAACCCCATTTCAATTTTTGCATAGTACCATAATTGTCGGCGCTTTGCAAATTCTGATTATTTATCTGTGCCTGTCGGCTTTTTTCGTAAGCAATTACATCATCTGCGGTGAAATGTGGAGTGATTGTCTTATTTATTTGTGGAACTTTAGGCATAGATATAGGTTGTATGTTTTGACTTTTCTCATAAGCAATAATATCATCCACAGTAGCCCGTTCGCTCTGTTTTTGCCATGCTGGTTCAACATTGCCTTCTTTAGGGGCAACAGAAGTATTGGATAGTAAGACCTTCAATCCTGGATATTGATTTTCTATAATTATTATATTCCTACTAATACTTCCAGCCCCTAAAATCGGCCCGATTACAATCATACCTGCTATAAGAAATAAGAGAAATCCGCCGACTCCGGAAGGCCCTTGCTTATAAAGTTTTTGAGGTTGCTCTTTTGAATTTTTGGAGAGAAATAACGCAAGACCACCCACTAATAGAACTCCTACCCATTGAATTAGGAGCATTGAAACATTAACGGTCGCCCTCCCTCCGGGAGGATCAATAATCCATCCATAACCTTTATTTATTGAAATACCATTATTGTTGACCAAATGAAACGGCGGATACATTAGCATCACAATTATCAAAACTATCATGGAAACGATTATGAGCTTCTGGTTCTGATTAAAGTTCATGATCTTTCTCCTTGAAAGCAATAATTAGCTACTTTTTGAAAGGATTATTTTATAGTTTGTCAATCAAATCAGGAATCTCATCTATATATTTCTTTCTTGAAAATCTTTTAAAATAACGTATAATAAATGGTGTACTCATAACATATTTTGTATCCATCTTATACTTAAACATATCTAAAATCACATCCTTTACTTCATTGAATGCATTTGGCTGTTCATATTGGTCAATCTCTTTCATTGCATCTATCATTTTTTTTATTGTTTCAAAATCAGTTGATATTTCTGCTGTCAATTTCGCCCATATTTCTACATTTTGCAGTAGATCATTCGACTTTGAATTATCAAAATTTCCCTTTCCATATTTTTCAAAAAGTAAATACTCTTTACGTTGCATAGTATAACATATTAATTCACTTTGCCTATAAAAAACATTTGCTATCGTGTTTGATAATTCTTTCGGATATCGTTGCATCTGAGTCTTATAAGGCTCCCAAAAAGATCGACAAAATTCAATTACATTACGATCAATTATCTGTGCCATCACATTTTCTCATTACTTTTATTGTTTATCGTCTTAAGAATTATTCTTCATGCGTTGCCCAGTAGCTATTATTGTGTTCTTTGGATTTTTTTGTACAAAGGCTCTTATTTCACTAATTACATGTTCTACATACTCTTCATTAATTTGGAAGGCCTTTATTAAGGCAGGGGTATCCTGGGCGCATATCTCGCGCTTGGATAGCAAAACGGATAGTTTCATATCAAGGGTATCTTTTGTCTCGCGTTTGACGACATATATAATGAAGGAAACTAACGAATCTGTTGGTGCTTTATCGTCTAAATCATTCTTAACGCCAGTTGAAGCAAGAACCATCAGTCGGTGAGAATTGAGCATATCGAGAATATCTGAAGAGTTCTTACCTTGTTTTAGAAAGATATCATACTGTTCTGTTATATTCATTATCGTGGCAGGGATGGTAGTGAGGAGTTCATTAAGATTAAAAGTGTCCAGCATATCTCGGTTTCCGTATTTGTACAAGTAAGGCTTCACCATATCCCAAAACATTCTTCGAAGGAAATCTTCAAGTGACTCTTGATTAATGCCTGTTAGTCTGTCAAAAAATTTCATGTCCATGCTCCTCTCTTCAAATAACTATGCGTGATTGGCTCCCGTTGCACAAAACCAAATAACCAGACATGCTCCGATACAAAATACAGCCAGCAGACGATTGGTGAATTGAGTGCGGACTACTTTTCTCTCCAATTCCTCTAAGCGTTTTTCTATGGTCATGGCCGTCCCCTATGTTGGAGAAGTGAGGAATATTATGCAAGTTTAGTGGATGGAATATTTGATTATATAAACAAAAGAAAATTACATGTCAAGGGGAAAAAGGAAGTCCTTTTTCCAAAAATTTCACCGCAATTCCGGCCATGATCCGTATTCCGAACGGTATAGCTTCATCGTTGAAATCATAGGATGAATTGTGCAGAGGCGGCCTGTCCCCCACCCCGATGCGGAGGAATGAGCCGGGGATTTTTTCCAGATAGTAGGCAAAATCCTCGCCGCCCATGACCGGATCCTTGATTTCTACCACATTGTCTGCGCCCAGAATATCGAGCAGAGCATCACGGGCAAAAGCGGTAGAACGCTCTTCATTGATAACCGGAGGATACCCTGCGGTCAGAGCAAACTCCGCTTCAGCCCCGGAAGCCCGGGCGGTCTCCACAATCATACGCTCCATGAGCGGCGGTATCTGACGGCGGGTTTCCGGATCGAGGGTACGGATCGTTCCAGAGAGGAGCACCTCATCCGGGATGACATTCACCGCGTTTCCGCCGTGGATGGAACCGACCGTAATGACAAGCGGGGCAAGTGGATTGATCATCCGTGACCGGATGAGCTGGATGCCTTCGACAATACGGGCAGCGGTGACAATGGGATCGATGCCCGCATGAGGCATGGCGCCATGGGTCCCTTTCCCTTTTACCGTGATAACGAAATCATCGGTAGAAGCCAAAGCGGGACCGAAACGGTACCCTGCTTTGCCGACACTCAAGGAAGGCCAGCCGTGAACGGCAAATATTGCTTCCGGCGCAGGATTTTCAAGGGCGCCGTCCTTTATCATCTTATCTGCACCTGCGCCGCCTTCCTCCGCCGGCTGCCAGAGACACAAGATTGTTCCAGTAAGCTCAGCCTCCATCTGTTTCAACACCCAGGCAGTCCCCAGGAGAATTGCAGTGTGCCCGTCATGACCGCAGGCATGCGCAACGTTGGTGTTCGCCGATGACCAGGGAAGATTCGTATGATCCGGAATGGGCAATGCATCTATGTCCGCCCGCAGAGCCACTATATGTCCGCTTCCCTTGCCGATGACTCCAATCACCCCGGTTCCGGCGCAGCGGCGGTGTTTTATGCCCGCCCGGTCGAGGAATGATTCTATGGTCGATGCGGTCCGTGTTTCCTGCAGCTTTATTTCCGGATGACTGTGCAGATCATGCCGGATGGAGATCATCTTTTCCAGAACAGAGTCCGCAAGTTGTGAAATACGATCATGCATTTCCATGCTCCCGTGATTAAATATACAAATTCATTGGCAATAGATGCCGAAACGGTTTCATCGTTCCCGAGAAACGGCAACGGTTTCATCGTTCCCGAGAAACGGCAACGGTTTCATCGTTCCCGAGAAACGGCAACGGTTTCATCGTTCCCGAGAAACGGCAACGGTTTCATCGTTCCCGCAAAGCGGCAACAAGTTCGGTATGACACGTGTCATCCTGAACTCGTTTCAGGATCTAAACACTCAAAACATGCGCAATTATTTATGTCGTCATGTATAGATGCCGAAACAAGTCATCCTTCTTTAGGCAGCGGCTCGTTCATGCTTCCTGTCCGATATCCCTGGAGATCAAGGGTAATATAGGTAAATCCCAATTCTTTCAGCCTGGTTGTCACTTTTTTACGATTATCTTCACTGGAAAGAAGAATATTCGTATCATCCGCATCAATCTCGATTCGAGCGAGATCGCCGTGATTTCGAACCCGGTAACGTGACATCCCCATGTCATGCAGCACCGCCTCTGCTTTCCATGTCCGTTCGAGCAGCTCCGGAGTGATACGAGTCCCATAGGGGAACCGTGAGGCAAGACAGGCGAAGGACTGCCTGTTCCAGGTCGGGAGACCCAATTCTTTACTGACAATACGTATCTCCGCCTTGGTAAAACCGCATTCCTTGAGCGGGCTTTTTATCCCCAGCTCGGATAGTGCACGCATTCCCGGACGATAATCGCCAAGGTCGTCCATATTCGATCCATCTATGAGTATATGAATATCTTCTGCATCTGCTTTTGCACTCATCAGGGAGAAGAGCGTCTTTTTACAGTGATAGCAGCGCTCCGGTTCATTGGCGCTGAATTCAGGTATATCGCAGGCCCGCACGGGGATCTCGATCAAACGGGTGCCGATCAGGTCGGCCAATGCACGTGTTTCCCGAATAGTATCAGGAGGATAAGCTTCTGAATCCACGGTAATCGCCACGGCCCTCGTATCCAGAACATCTCGTACGACTTTTGCGAGAAAAGTGCTGTCAACTCCTCCGGAAAAAGCGACCGCCGCCTTACCGTATGATCCTACCAGGGACACCAGGGCATGATATTTTACTTGAAGAGCAGAATTCATTAGACAACCTGCACATCATGATAGATATTCTCTAAACTATTGTGCATACATGAAAATCCACTTGACAAAATATTATCTATCAAATATATTTATAACAAATTTGAAATCCACATAGGCAAAGTATGGACACTTAAATTTTCTGAACCGTGTCTATGTACGGTAATATCGTGTTATGAGGATTTCAAAGCAACTGATAAACCTACAATCGGAGAGGAATGAACATGAAAAAGATCCTGACCGCGCGTCAACAAAACATTCTGGATTTCATTGAGAGTTTTTTGCATAAGAGGGGATATCCGCCTACTTTAAGAGAAATCGGGAATGAATTCGGCATCAGCTCCACCAACGGAGTGCGGGTGAATCTCGCCGCCCTGGAAAAGAAAAAGTATATCATCCGCCGACCCTGGCTCTCCCGGGGCATCGAGCTGATTTATGCTCCGAAGACACAGCAGATCGAAGGTGAAGTCGGATATGTTCCCATCATCGGCAAGGTAGCTGCCGGAGAACCGATTTTTGCGGCGGAAAACATAGAGGGCATGCTCGCAATCGATGACAATTTCCTGCCGACCAAAAAGGTATTTGCACTGAAGGTCAAGGGTGACAGCATGGTGGGCGCCGGCATAGTGGACGGCGATTATATCCTGGCCAGACGTCAGCACAACGCCGAGGCCGGAGATATCGTGGTTTTTATCGTCGGAGACGAGATCACGGTCAAAAAGTATGATACCAAGGGAGACAAGGTTCTTCTTATTCCGGAAAATGAAGCATATGAAACCAGGGTTATCAAGAAAAATTCCTCGGATTTGCAGATTGCCGGGAAAGTGGTTGGTCTTATTCGCAAGTACTGATTTAGAGATGCCGAAACGGTTTCATCGTTCCCGCGAAGCGGCAACAAGTTCGGCATGACGTCATCCTGAACTCGCTGCAGTATCTATCAGTCTTGTGAAAATCACTTTGATTGAATGAAATCCCAGCTTTTTAAAACTCACTTCTTGGTCTCCTCTCTATACTAGAGAGGAGATAACTCGATGCTGGTCTTATAGTTCCCCCTCTCTAGTATAGAGAGGGGGTTAGGGAGTGAGTTTCGGTGGAAAAGAAAATTACAGTATTTCACAAGCCACCCCCTAAAACCCCCGCACACTATCGCCGGGGGTTTTTTTATGGGAAAATGTACTTTTCAGGGCCGTAAACCACGCACCCGTGCGCATTCCGCCACCCTCCCGATACCCAGCATAAGTGCGGCCTGACGGTTTGTTACTTTTTTATCCAGCGAAATCCGGCGTACCGAGTTATAGGCATTCCGCATGATGCTTTTAAGCTTGTCGTTAATCTCTTTCTCATGCCAGAAAAACGCCTGAATATCCTGCACCCACTCAAAATAGGAAACTACCACCCCGCCTGCATTGGCGAGAATGTCGGGAATGATGAACACCCCTTTTTCGTTGAGGATTTTATCCGCTTCGTTGGTCATGGGGCCGTTGGCGCCTTCCACAATCATGGAAGCCTGAATCCGAGGTGCGTTGTCGCGTGTAATCTGACCCCCCAGCGCAGCAGGAACGAGTATGTCGCAGCTCAAGGTAAGCAATTCTTCGTTGGTGATCGGCTCGACATCCGGGTATCCCTGCAGGTGGGTATGCTCGCGGGTATAGGCCATGACTTTTTCGATATCGAGTCCTTTCTTTGAATAGATACCGCCCTTTTCATCGGAAACTGCAAGAATCTTGCACCCTGTTCGGGCAAGCAATTTCGCCGCCACTGAACCCACATTTCCAAACCCCTGCACCACAGCGGTCTTCTCGGCAAGATTAATGCCCAGTTCGTTGGCCGCTTCGATGGTGCAGTAAACCGCGCCGCGGCCGGTAGCTTCGGGACGGCCTTCCGAACCTCCGATGCTGAGCGGTTTTCCGGTAACCACTCCGGGAACCGAATATCCCTGTATAATACTATAGGTATCCATGATCCAGGCCATGTGCTGGGGGCCGGTGCCCATGTCCGGCGCGGGTATGTCCTTCTCCGGACCGATCATCGGTGAGATCTCCCAGGTATACCGGCGGGTGAGATTCTCGATTTCTCTCATGGAAAGCTGGGAGGGATCAACCCGAACGCCTCCTTTCGCTCCGCCATAGGGGATGTTTACCACAGCGCATTTCCAGGTCATGAGCGCAGCAAGACCGATGGTTTCATTCAGATCGACTTCCGGGTGAAACCGTATCCCGCCTTTCGCCGGGCCGCGGGCGATGTTATACTGTACCCGGTAACCTTCAAACGATTTAACGGTACCGTCATCCATGTTGATCGGGCATGAGACGATCAATATACGCCTCGGTTTGGAAAGCCGTTCGCGGATGTTGTTTTCCAAACTCAGAAGATCGGCAGCTTCGTTAAATTCGGCCATGACCTCTTTCAACAGGTCGCCGTGACTTTTATTTTCAGCCATTATTCCCTCGTTCGTAATGGATGTTTTCCATCAATAGAGTTATCTCATATGGTTCAAACTGTATTTTTTTCACTTTGTGCCTCTGTGCCTTTGTCCTTTTGTGCCTTTTCTTTTTACTTTGTCACTTTTTAGCATTTTCTTTATCAATATCCCCGCTTCAGATACTGGGCCTGGGCAAGGTCGTCATATTCCTTGCCTCCGTTCTCATGATAGCCTTTCCAGTAATAGGGCATCTCGCCGCGCCGCGCCATATGGTCGGTCCATTGGGCGGTAAGCATCCAGAGGACCAGGTCGCCGGTCAGCCCGGCAGCCGGGCTCACCTTTTTCTCGAATCCGGGGACTGCAATCACTCCGGCGCTCTCATCGGCGTAGGTGTTGACCGCATCATCCACTTCCTTGAAAAGCCGCAGGCCGGATGAATCGCCATCGGTGGCGAAAGGGCAGAATGCAGTAGAATATGCCCCGATCTCCCGAGCCCTTCGGGCGACCGCTATCTCCTGGAGGTTATTGGAGGTAAAGGCGCCTATAAGGATAATATCGGTATCACGGACATCGTTGGCTTTTTTCTCATACTGATCCGCAATCATGGAGCTGGATGCGCAGATATAGGCATCGTTCACAAAAATATTCCGGGCGCCGTCATAAGGCTGGACATCCTGGGGATGCCCGTAAACCAGCATGCGGGCATGTTTTTCGAGCACCAGGTCCGCCCATTTTTCGGCGATACGGTCGATTTTGGGACGGTCTGTGCGGACCATGGCAAAGCGCTCCAGAAGGATGTCCAGGTATTTCTTTGCCGGGTCGACGCTCGAGCCTTTTCCCTTGCTGCCGATGAGATTGGCAAGGGAAGCGGTGCAGGCCCAGTATACCGCGAACTGACAGATGCCGCTGGAGGGACAGAGCGCCAGTTGGGGAATCTGGGGCGCATGTACCAGGCCGTTATCCCAGGGCGCCTGGCTGTCGATAACGAGATCGGAGATTTCCTCGATAGAGAGTTTCATGGTTTCCGGCCGGAGACCTTCCGGCGGCGTCCTGGCGAACTTGAAATAATTGTTGGTGACTCCCACCACATACACGCCTCTCTCGCGGACTTTCTTTGTATTTTCATCCACCCGGTCGGTGATGAGAAAGTCCCCCTTTTTCATGGCGTTGAATTCTGCCTGGGTAGGGGTGATACCGCACTGCGGCAGAACCCAGGGCTGGCCGGGAATGTCCCTGCTTCCCGCGAACATGGAGTAGTGGCCGTACACCACATGCGAATAGACTGATCCGCCTTTCTGTTTCGATTCAAAAGCCTTTTCCATAGCCTTTGAAATGTTTCCTAACTGGGTGTCCCGTATTCCGGTCACAATAGCCAGGGCGCTGTCGTAAAATTGATCCATGAAGGATTTTTCCGGCGGCTTGAATTTCTGATTGAAATTAGCATCGATTGCCCCGGCCTGCGGGATAGCGACCAATACCGCCGCCCCAGCTCCCAGAGCAGTCGAACTAGCTATAAATGAACGCCGTGAAATCTTTTTTTTACTCATCGCCGTACCTCTCTTATGATAGAAATATTAAAAAACTATCTCTCAAAGGGGCAAAGAATGTCTGAACCATGATTTATAGGATTAGGGGATGACCTCGATTAAATGAAACTCCCCGCCGCAAGCAGCGGGGTATCTTGTTAGGTTTATTCTTTTCAAACGCCGCAAGCGGCGGGGAATTTAACCCATAGAGATTAAACTCAAGAATCAAG